>JAJTXO010000001.1 GCA_021463315.1 Caldilineales bacterium
ATGTCATGCTGAGCCGTCTGCGGCGAAGCATCTCCTGCGGACATGTTGCGGGATGCTTCGGCGGACCTCAGCATAACACGCCGGGGGTTCGTCGCTGCGGCGCGTGTTGCTACTGGGGGATCAAAAACTCACGATGCCCTCTGGGCGGGTATGGCTGCCGGATCGGCCGCGGCCAGGCCGGCGAACTCGCGGGCAAAGTGTTCGGCCTGGCGCGGGTCGAAATCCAGGGCGCTGGCCGCTTGCAGCGCCGCCGAACGCGCCGTCTCTGGCCAGGCGCCGGACTGCTGCAGACTGGCTATCTGGTCGGCGCTGAAACTCTCGCCCAGCCGTCCAGTCGCCGCCCACGTGGCCGCCAGCAGCTTGATCTCGTCGGGCAGGTCACCGCTGGCAAAGCCCAGAGCAGCCCCTGGCGCAGACGACGCGCGCAGGTTGGTCCCGATCTCCTGCAACTCGTCCAGCACGATCTCGGCCATGTCAGTCAACGCCGGCAGCGAGCTGGGGAACAGCACAGCACCGATCTGCTGCGCCAGACGCAGGGTCGCGCTGCGCAGGCGGCGCATATAGGCGCCAGGCAGGAAGGAGAGATTGGGCTGTGGCACGGGTACTTGCGCTGGTTCGACGGTCAGATCCTGCAGCATGGCCGCGTGCAACCTCGCGCACTGGGTGCAGTGCAGCAGGTGGCGGTGCAGCGCAGGATATTGTTGCGCGGCTGCCTGGCCCAGCAGACCGGCAGTGACGTAGCCGGGCAGGTCCTGCTCGGCCTGCTCATGGCTGTAGCTGTCGTCGCCCACCAGCGCCTCGGCCAGCTGGCGCGCGGGGTCGCCAGGCGGGATCTGGGTGCTGCGCAGCGCCTCTTGCAGGCGCTGCAATTGCTCGTCACGTTGCTCGGTCATAGGTCAGCGCTCACCGGCTTGAGGAAGGAAAGATCGGGTCGGGGTGTGGGGGGCATTGTAGCACACGACGGCTCGGGCAGCAACGCCCAACTGATGGCCGCCCGTCGCCGGCAGCGGGGACAGGTCAGCAGGTGCAGCGCCAGCGGCAGATCGGGGATCGCCCGGGTGACGAAAGCCTGTGCGGCCCAGGCATCCACCTCTGCGACCGATGGACAGGTCGATGCGGTGGTTGGTTGCGGTTTCATGAGTTCCCCTCCTTCAAGCGCAAGCGCTGCGACGGCGCCAATCGCTGTAGTATGAACTCGATCACGTCAGGGCAGTGTTGTGGCAGATCCTTTTTGGCTTGAAAATGCAGCATATAAACGGCGTTGGCGCTGACTTTCAGCACCTCTGCCACCTCTGCTGCGGTCTGCGCCAGAAGCGTCAACGCCAGCAACGCAAAGGTGCGGCGCCATTTTCCCTTGGGCATGCAGGCGCAGATCATGCGGATGAGCTCCTCCTCAGCCGCTTCTAAATCCGCTTCCAGAAAGGAGTCTGGTCCCTCAAGATCATCCATCCCATCGTCATCACCGTTATCGCCGTTCTTCCCTGATATCTTCTGCTCGAATTCGTCCAGCCTGCCAATGCGCCGGTAGTAGTCAATGACCTCATGACGGATGATCACGCTGACATAGCCCAGAAATCCATGCGGCTTCCCGACCCGGTGCAGGTTCTGATATACCCGCATCAGAACCTTCTGCGCCACATCCTCAGCATCCTGGACATTGCCAACGCGGGCATAAACCCGGGGATAGATCCACTGATGGAGTTCAGTAAACGCGCGCTCCTGGCGCTCGCTGCCGTCCTCCCGGCAGGCGGCGAGGAGGATGGGGCAGTAGGCGTAGGTGATGGCGTGGTCGATGTGTTGGCGATTTGGAAGGGACTCGCGAGCCGGTTGACCCAGGACTTCAACAACTTCAGCAACAAGCATACGCCTCTGGTTGTCACTGACATCAGACCCAGCCAACTGCCAATCGCGGCTGGCAAGTTGGCTGGCTATCGTGGCTTCAATGTCATTCATGTGAGACGCGTCCTCATGAACAGACGAGATGTTGTGTGCAAAAGGTCTTAAGCGTATTAGCGATAGATTCGCGGCGGGTAGCTGGTGGCCGGCCGTCGCGTCCGCGTGGGCGTCAAGGCTATCATGGCGCTGACTACTGCCAGGCCCAGCGTGGCTGCCCAGACGACCCAGAAGCCCGATGCCAGGCGAAGGTCATACACGGCGATCAGCAGGTTAGCAGCCATGTCGCGCGGCAGACTCAGGCGCATCAGCAGAGGCATGCCGATCACCATCAGCACAGCCGCAACGGCGGCGGTGATTGCCGTCGCCCAGTAGGCCAGTTGGGCCAGTTCATCCTGGCGTAACAAGCTCAGCAGCAAGGCCACCATGCCGATCAAAGCTGCGCCTAATGGCAGCAGGATGATCACCCACAGGCACCAGGAGATGAAGTCCAGCCGCAGGATGTCCAGAGCGCTCAGCCTGGACTGCGCCTCCAGACTGGCCATGGCGTCTGGTATCGGCTGTGGTGCAAAGCGTTCCAGCAAGGGCTCCACAAGCCCCACGCCTTGTTGCATCCATGAGGACAAAGCGGCAGAGCCGGTTGTGAGCCATGGCAACAGAACAGCACTAACAACCAGTATCAGCACCAGGGCAATCATGATACCTTTCATCACCGACGTTCCTCACTGAATCCTGATCGTCTCACCGCATTTGGTTCGCTGCTGCTGGACCTGGCCAGGCATGCACCCCAGTTGGAGACGAACTGTGTAGGTGCCGACCGGCGGTGTTTGTGCTTGGTGTTATCAAAGCATGTCGGTTTAGCCCGATCATCTCACACCATACACGTACGCACACCATTCCCGCATTTGAGTGCCTTGTCTTAGCTCGATCTGTAGCAGGAAAGTATACGTTGTATCTTCTTTCGCCCAACTGATGTTGGGAACCACCATCGCGCTTTGGCTATTGATGTCATTCCTACCTGGCCTGTCCCGTTGACACCTCGTCCCGTTGCTAGTCTCTTCACATGTCCATGGCACAGACCAATCATTGATGTCGGTTGAGACAGGTATCAGGTCCTCACGGGCGTATCTGATTGTGTAGTTCGCAGCATTACCAAGCAGGATTTGAAAGCTGCTGAACGCCCCGTGGGAGCTCGGTGCCATGAAACCAAATCCCTGCCTAAGAGCTGTCTCGTTGTCAATACAATGTGTAGGTATCAACGCTCGATGAGCAGGCAAGGGGACAGGTGTCGATCTAGGATTGACGACTCTTGTTGGCTCTGGACTCGGATCAGTGGATGGCGATATGGTTTCAGTTTCGGCTACAACGTGATCAGGTACTGGGGTGTCAGTTGGCGTTAATGTCGGCGGCTCAATTGTGGATGTCTGCGTCGGAGTTGAAGTGGGTGTTGGTGTGACTGTTGAGGTTGGAGTGGATGTTGCTAACTGTGGAGCGAAAACAATACCTTCAATTGTGCCTGTGGGATTAGAGGAAGCTCCGGGATACGAGACCGCAAGCAGGAGAGATGTTGGATCAATATGGACTTGTTGAACCGGGAGCTTGTCTGACAGCGACATGACAAAAAAACTAAGGAAAGCGATTAGAGTCACAAGCGACGGAATGCTTAATGCAAAAGGCGGCCGTCCAAAAGCGCGCAGCGATGTTCTAATCTTCATCAACCGACGCTCACGGCGCGTTGCACCTGCACCTCGCTTTGGAGTGGCCCCAAGAACAAGGGTGACCGTTACAGCAAGACAGGCTATCAGAATTGGAATAAGGGTAACAATGTTGAACCAACTTGGAATTTTCATGAGGTCAGTTATCTGGCGACAGTTACGATTGCGAACGAGTCCAGGGAAAATCGAAATCTTCGTTGAGATTGTCTCTCAGGTTGAGCAAATTGTAGCGATACAAAAGCAAACTTGCCGCCAATCCCGATGCAGCCAGGAGCGCGGTAAGGAGAGCGAGGAAATAGAGCGATGGCTTGGCACGAGTAGAATCAGATGGAGGAACCGGGATTTCAAGCCGGATATCCTCACAACCGGGATACTGCAAGCGCAAGTCCGCTGACCTTGCCTGGGATGCGGTTAGTAGCTTTGGAATCGACATTGACACCTCAAGGTCTGTAGGCGTCGACAATTCCTCTTCGATCTTCTTGGCCGCCGATGAGCTTGCATTTCCTTGTACTGGTAACAGGAACACACGAATATGACGATTCGGTGATAAGACTTGCACCTCTTCGTTCAGTAGTCGTTCCTGATTGATCAAAGGATCGGACTTAAGTTCGTGAAAGCGGCTTAGGACGATGACCACAACTCGATCTCGACTCGGAATGGTGGAGTCTGCGTAACGCTCGGTGACTGCCTTTGCAAACCCTTGAAGCTCGGGTCTGGTCATGGATCTATCAAAAAGGGGACGATCGTTGGGTTCTCCTCGAAGAATCATCCACGTAGTGCGAGGAGTCTGTACCGTAGCAGACAAAGGAATTGGGCTGACTAAATCGTCACCCACGACTGCTCTGGTATTGATACTTGAACATTCGAGAGCTTTCTGTACATCTTGTGATATCCGAGACACTGACCAGCGAATACCACGCGCAGCACTACCGTCGCACTCACAGTTGCACCAAATGTTCAGATTGGTCTTCCTGGGAGTCACTGTACTTCCATACATGACTGGTCCTAGAATATTCGCGAAGAAAGTTCGCTCCCAGAATTCCTTCTCAAGGTCACTCTGATTCTTGTCCGTAGCTGTCAACATTGCCGCATCCACATCGAGATACAGGTTGAGCGTTTGTGACACAATGTGGGACACGCGCACCATCGGTGGCGCATCCTGCAAGGCCCATGCAGCGGTGAACGAAGCGAGATTCTCCGCAACCTTTCGATCAAGGACTTTCAAAGACGCGTTGAGAGTCCAATTGGTGTTGGTGTAAGTGAGAAGGGCCGAAGTACCTTCGAAACATGCGGGCAATGGAAATGGAGTGGGCGTGGGCTGTGGCTGAACAGAAGTACCACCCGACGTTGGCACTGGTTGCGACATCATGACAACGCAGCCAACAACGACTAGAACAAGCCCCGCAATTGGCTTAACGAGGGATATGAAATTCCGCTTCACACCATTCGGTAGCAGTTTGAGCTTAGCCATAGCCTAACCAAAACCTAGTTTATTGTTTGGGTCGGTACCAACGTAGAACGCACCGCCTTTGTTCACTGGACGTGATACAGTTCCACCCATCAAGAATCTGTCCGGGTTTGCTGGATCAGTCAGCCCCGCCAATTGGGCTCTATCAGTCACACCAGAAGCAGAAGAGAATGTGAGCATGATCCAACTGTTGATATTCACCGGTTTTTTGAACCGCACCGTTAGGCCATCTGAGCTAAAGAATAGCTTCGAATACCGTAGTGTGCGAGTAACACCTTGATTCCACGTTTGATTCTTTGACTCATCATTCTCAATTGTCAAATTGTGAACCAATGGAGTGAGGGTATACTTGTGGTAACCGTAAGGATCGATGTGTAGTACTAGAACAGCAATAGTGTTGAAGAGAATCCATGTTATGCCAGCCGTCTCCAAGTGCTGCAAGATTTGTAGTACTGTATCAACTCCAAGGGGAGAAAGCTTCCAGATGACGTCCGTGTCTATCCAGCCAAGCATGTTCATGGGATTTCTCCAATGACAGAGTACACCGATAACCAAAGCTGAGCCTACAAGTTGGATCAGAAACACATGGACCCTATAGTCAACCAGCCATCTTGATACCGTGCTACTTTCCCTGCCATCCCGGTCAGGATCATTGTTTATCAGTCCGATCGCAAGGTGTGTTGGTTTTTTCAGGGTCGCTAGAATCCCGAATCGGATGGTACTCCAAGCTAGAAGAATTAATAAGACGATGATAGCAGCATCCCAGTACTTCGCTAGGTTGACAAGCCAACCCGGATTGTCAACCATACACAATTCAAGAAACTGGTTCCAAGAGTCACCACACATGTCTATCTCCTTGTGCTCTGCTCCACTGCGAATGTCCTAAAACGCAAAGATATCTCTGCAGCGCGCCTCAAGATCGTTATAGTAGTCGCCATCTTCCATCAATGGTCGCAAGACCTCTAATGCCTTTTTGGCGATCCCGGCCGTTTCTGGTGGAGAATCGCTTGTCTGGCCGTCAATGATGTCGGCCAGTTGGGAAAGCAGTGTACTGGCTCGCCTGGTTCTGATACCTTCAAGGTGGCGTTCACATTGTGCGATGCATCTCCTTTGGGCTCCTTGACGAGCACGCCTCTTGGCTTCCATCAAAAGATCCTGAGCTTTGACGAATTCGTCGACACTGGCCAGGCGACTGATCTCTTTGCACTTGGCTCGAATTGGATCCTGGTGGTCAAGGGCAGCACATTGTATTTCTAGATCCCTCTCAGTAGTGCCCGTTTTCTCAGACTCGACAACAGCTTTGTGAAGCCGGCCAAGCGACTCGCCCATTCCTTGTAGGGCATGCATGATCTCAGTGAAGGAGTCTTGGAAGTTCGCGTTCAAGACAAGGGTATCATTGACTGGGCGCGCATCGATTGATTCATCGCGCTTCGGAATGACTGCTTCACCCAGAGAGAGGTTAACGTTAGATTCCAGCGGAAAAGCGTAACCTTTTTCGATGACCGCCCCGACAGCTTCAACATAGCGACGCACATCCTCAGAAACCGATACTTCGCCCAGAATTATGTTACTAACACGAAGTGCAAGGCTGGCGTCGTTTGCGCGCCACGCCGACTCTAGCGCCGCCAGTATCAATCGGGCGGTCAATCGAGTCTGATGGATGGCCAAGTCGGAATACCATGAGTTCAAGGTGTCATTTGACAGATCAGCCATGTCAAACAACTCCACGCCCAATCGTTCAGCTTCAGCAAGAACAGCAACTGGTGGCACACCTGCATCAAGTGCAGCCTGATACTGGGTGCGAAGCCGAAATTGAGCCGCGGCAAGCCCACGCAGTTCATCGCGATACCGTGAGGCTGTTTGATAGAGACTGTTGAATTCCTCTTCATTGCCGGAGAATTCCATCCAGCGGCGCGCTGGATCAAGGGAGGCCAGAAACGTATCCAAGCACCGCATGTGCTCGCCTATTCGTTGCGGCGTTCTGGGAGGCCCATCGCCTCGAATCTCGGCATACTTGGCTTCCCAAATCGCAATAGCCTTGGGAGCTACTTGCTGCAAGCACATCTTTACGTCTGGATCCTTCGGCCAATACGCCACCAGCCATCCTCCAGCCGGCCCAACCGGATCACCATCGAGGTGTGACATCACCATCTTTTGCCAGCGCTTATCCTGCGCCAACCCCCACCGGTCGTGCGCAGAGGCTGCTCGCAATGCTGACAGTGCTTCCAGCGCCAACCAGGCAGCGCCTTGGTCCATGTGTTCCAGGTTTGCCGCCACACCCGCTGCGACCGCATTCGATCTGAGCTGGACGCGTCTAAGCGCACGATGGTATTGGCTGCGCTTCGGGTCCTGCCTGTCCATCAATCGAAGAACTGCGTTCCATTTGTCTTGCGCCACTTCGAACTTCTTGGCTTTGAATGCGGCTCTTGCCTCGTTGACAGCCCTGCGCACCAGATCGGCGCGATCGATTTTCTGTCTCGCTTGCCACAGGCCCACCACGGGATCCCCGATCTGAGACTCGATCATGGCTCGATAGCCCGCTGGCAACACTTCAATATCGCTCACTGCCTGCTCGAAGAGGTCAACAGACGATGGCGGATCTTCCAGCAGCCCTTTGACAGCGTCTTCCATCCCAAGGCTGACGCGCAAATCCACCTCCAGCAACTCTAGACGGCCAGAGGGTTGGTCTTCTCCCCACTCGGCTAGCACTCTCTGCAGCTGCTGCAAGGCTGCCTTGAGGTGACCGCGATCGACCAAGGCGAGCGCCTCCAGCAACGCTGCAGCGAGCCTATCTTGCCCGCCGGAGGCATCTGGCGTCTGCGCCGGCGACAATCGCCACAGCGTATCGGTCACCGTCCACCAACGCCATGCTCGCAATCGTTCGTGCGCCGCTATCCCAGTCCTCTCTGCCAGTTGCAGGAACTTATCCACCGTCGGATGATAGGATCCAATTCTGACATCATGTGTTAGCCTATTGAAATGCTTGGCTAAGGTTTCACGAGTTCGCAGGAGACGGAAGGAGCCGACGCTGTCCGGCTCGCGCCGCGCCGCAATATCGAACAAGGCCTGGGCGGCAGGGAACTGCTCACCGGCAAGAAGATCCAAGCCTTCGCTCAGAAGCTCTTCGACAGGCCGGCTCCAATTTCTGAAGATGGCTTCCAGCTTGGTGTGGGTGCTCTCGGCAGTCGCTGTGCCTTGAGCATCGAGCAGGATCGACGAAAGCACCGTGCGCGTCCCCAGGCTCACCCGCTGCCACGCCGGCCACGTTGTCTCTGGCGTCAGGGGTGGGAAGACAGGCGGCACGGCGCCGGTCAGCAACTCAACCCACAATGCCGCCGCTGCCTGAAGATCATCGTGTTGGCTCTCATCGTTTTCCCGCACCCACTCCCAGCCATAAATGATCCATTTCTTGTTCGCGACGTCCCAGAGCAGCTCATCGAACCCCGGCTGCAGGCCGCTAAAGCCGGCCTGGTGCAGCGCGGCAAGCAGCTTGGTCTGCTGAGAAGCGATTTCGAGGACCTTGACTTCCGTGGCGTCATCAGGCCATCCCAGAGCCAGAGAAGCGCCGCGCACGCCGAGCGCCAACAGAGCGCCGTCATCAGGCGTTTCCTGGTAATCGACAAGCGACGGGCAGCCGGCAAAGGGCAGACCATCCTGGCGCAGGGCAAGCAGCGCCTTGTGCGCCGCCTCCAGCGAGGCCGCGCCATAGGGCGCAGGAGGAGCGACCAACACGATCGCCGGCTGGTCGGTGCTGGTGCGCGCCTCATAGCGGGCGATCAGGCCGGCGCTGCCGACCAGTTTGGGGCTGTGAATTGAGCTGGGGAATTCCATTGCGATGTTGCGTCCATGTTGGCGGTAGTTGTCGTCGGTGAGGGCGAAGCCAATAACCTTCTAAGCCAGTTCGAGCGTCCCTACGGACGCGGGTTACGGTCTACTTGATGTTATCGCGCTTGACCCAAGCGTCGATAACTGCCAACTTCCAGGTGCTCTGCCCGAAAGTGGTCTCGTCCGCCTTTTCTGTTTCCGTCAATGATCGTGCAAAGGAGATCGCTGGGGTAATCTGAGCCAATGTGCCGCAGTATTTATCGCCGTCATCTTCGGGCGACTTGTCTGGTTGGTAGACACATACATCGACCGTACTGCTTGGATTCGTTAGTGTTTGGTTCGGCTCAGTTCCGGTAACGTTGTCGACAGGAACCCAGAGAACTACCCGCACTGACAGGAAGTCGGAGGCTGGTGTATCCTCGAGGAGCTCAACTGTGACGTCCGTAGGTAGTTCAGCAAGAACCTTCTGACCTGAATCATCTCCGAACAGAGGGACATTAGCTTCATCACTTGTATCGCCGCCTGATAAGCGCAGTTGTACTTGGCTGGTGCTTGAATCTTCGTCCGAGGATGATGTTGAGGCGTCGATAGTATCAGTCGCAGCGTCTCGAGCTACGTCCTCAACTTTGGCATCTAAAGGTTCGATGCTAATGGCCCCATCGCTGCCCTCTAACCAAGCCTTACTACCTCCCGAATCTCTGACCAGGTAGCATGGAATTCCCGCCTCATCGGTGCCGTACTCGTTGTAGCAAGGATGCGTTCCCAAGATCACAAAGCTACTGCCGCTCTTTTCTGCTGTCTGACTCACCCACTTGTCTTTTGCCATGACAGGTTCTGTGCGCAAATGCAGATCCTTAAGGGTTGTCGCCACCGGCAGAACTCGTACTTGAATGAATTGAGTAGCAGCTACCGAAGCACCGCTTACCTGCAGGGTATCATCCCCCTGGTTCTGAGAGGCGACCAGTTCGAGGGATGCCATGCCTTTTTCATCAGTGGTTACGGTAGTACTACTGTTGCCGTCAAATGAAACAAATCCATTAACTGCGGCGATGTTTACCTCAGTGTTGGGTGCTGCTTCACCTTGTTGACGAGTGTCAAGGGTTATGGTCAAAGCCTGCCCAACTCCAATCTCAATCGTAGTGGAGTATCGCGGCGTCCAACCTACGGTTACATCAACGGGTTCTGGCGCCGGAGTTGGTGTTTCTGGCGTCGGCGAAGGTGTCACTTCCGGAGTTGGCGTTTGGGTCGGAGTCTGCTCCTGGGCCATGCCGCCGGGGCCAAAAGCAGGCATCTGGTGGCTCGCTTCGTCGTTCTGCATGGTGACACTTAGCGTCGCAGGCGGTGCTCCTGTTGCCGCGATATACAAGGCGGTCAACACGCCGTTGCGCACGATCGCTGTCCGGGGCGTGATGTCGCCAGACGTGACCGAGAAGTGCATTTCCAGGCCATCAGGCGCAGGGTTGCCGTCCTTGCCAATGATATGCACGGTGACGATGGCCTGGGTAGGGTCGCCTAATGCCGGCTGAACTTCACGCGTCTCGATGGAGAAGAGCCAGTGGCCAGTCGGTTGCTCTGCAATGGCTACCGGCGCAGGGGTTGCCGTCGGCGTCGGCGTCGGTTCAGGAGCGGGCAACACTGTTTGCATCAGCAGATAGCTGCCAATGAGCGATAGCAGTAGCAAAGCCACCGCGGTGATGCCGCCAAAGAGCAGCCCCTTCTTCTTGACCGAATTCCGCAGGTTGTCGATCTCCTCGTCGGTCTGAATGCGGGAGATGCGATCGTTGACTTCGGCTTCGATAGCGTCCAGGGACATGCCAGCCTCAACCAGTTGGTCCACGCTGGCTGCGTAGTCCTCGGGCTTGCTCTGGCTATGCATGGCGTATGCGATTTCGTCCAGGATACGACGGCGTTCTCTTTCCTTCACAGCACAACTCCTCGGTCTGGGTTCCGCCTTTTCAGGTGTTCAGTTTGGCAGGCACTGAATAGTTGCCACTACTATTCACGCTCTGCTTTAGTCTGCAGGCCGATTTTGCCTTTGCAGATGTCGTCGATGTAGCGACGCTTCATGCCTTGAGCAGGCCCGGCAGGTTGCGGCAACTTTGGAGACAGCTCGGAGGCTCCGTCAATGGCCTTCCTTTTGAGGTCATTCGGGACTTCGCTGAGATCGCTGGGGATTTTACGCCGGACTTCTTCAATCGACTCCAACGCGTCATACATCTGTTGAGGCTCAGATTGAATGGCTCTGTCCATCATCTCGATCAGCCTTTGGAGGGCAATCTCCGGTTCTGAAGGTTGTTTGGCTTTGTCGAGACGGGTCCCAAGTTCCTTCAATTGTTGCGACCAGCGGTCTTTGTCGTCGCAGAGTGGAACGGCAAGGGCCATTCCACTCAGGACTTCCGCTGCCTTATCATAAGCCTTCTCGGCCATGAACTGCTCGAATTGCCGATTGTGCTCTTCCAAGCTGCCTGTTGCATTTGACCTCAATTGGTTCCAGGCAGTGTCGATCTGTTTGAGAAGATCTTTGTCCGAGTTCTGCACCAGGCCTTGCGCTTCACGCAAGGCTGATGATCTTTTTTCAAGTCCCAATCCCGTGGCTGTTGCCCGCTCCAGCAAGTGCTGAACTCGTATTTCAATTACCTTGTTGGCGACTGACATCTCATGGCGATGCCAAAAATCATCAAGTAAGTCATCAGGAATCGGGAAGTGCGTTGGTGACAAAGGCAGTAACTGCCGAATGCTGCTGAGCGCTGCTTCTCGGTCTTCAAGGAACTTGGCATCACGCCAGTCACTGGCCAGTTGCGCAACCTCCTGACGAGTGTGTTGAGTCTGAAGATCGTGAACGGCCCGAAGCATGTCCTGGTTGCATTTCTCCAGCTCATCTCTTGCGGTCTGCTGTTCCGGAGGTGGTTCTTCTATTTCCTTGACGATTTCGACAACCTCTGCCCAGAGCTTGTGAGCTTTTAGAAGCGGAAGAGCTCGCACGAACGGAAAGTCACGCGCCTGCTCTGCCAGCGCCATGTGCTCGCGAGCTCTAGCTTCTCGCTCGCCGACAAGCCCTTGGCGTACGTTTGCCTGAACGGTTCTGGATTCTTCGGCCATCGCTCTAAGCTGATTGATCTTACTGTCTTCATTGGCGAGAGCCTCATCCTGGCTCCAGGCATCCAGCTTTCCCGCCAGAGGCACAATTTCGCGGTAGTCATCATCGCTGTTGCGCTGTGCGATCTGGCTGATTTGATCTCGGACCTTGGTAGCAAGCTTCAGCCACTTAGCCAACAGATACTCCCTTATGGCCTGAAGCTCCTCGCTGACGGCCGAGGCCTCTTGCAGACCAGTCTTCGGGTGTAGCTCGATCTGTTCGTTGATTTCCTGCAGCCCCTTTCTGATCTCCAAGACGATTTCGTCCAATCGAGCTTCCGCAGAATTCTTGATTATTGGCGCAGAAGTTATCGTCATAGCATTCACTCTCCATCGGCAAACGCCGCGTTTGCCGGCGACCACAACTGATTGATCCAATCGTCGAGTTGTGTCAGGCGTTTGCCTTGAGCCAGCAAGACCTGTTTGCTTTCTATGACGTAGTCCCAATCCTCAACCAAGCCACTCTCTTTTAGCTTCAGACCCGCGCTCTTGGCCCTAATGAGCAGTTCCTTGGCCCTTACTCCATCATCGTCTCGTCGCGCACCGTCGAAATCGGCTTGGAGCGCCATGATTTGTTGAGCCTTGGCGGCCAAGGCAGCAAGCTTTTCCGCCAACGATTGCCCTGGTGATGCAACAGATGGTGATTGGTCCTTTGCTTCGAACAATGCCAGAAGACGAGCGGACTGGTAGAACGGCGCTGCGCCAGCCAGTTCTTCGATGCTGTGTGGCGCAGGGCCGCGTTTTTGATCTCCCCGGCCTTCTTGGTCCTGCGCCATTTGCCTGAGTGCAGTCGGTATCTGGTCGCTGGTCTCTCGCTGACAGGCGATGACCGAAGAGAGAAGCCGGTCCAACTCTGCCAGCGACGCATTCTGATCTAAAGCGGTCTTCAGCTGCTTCAACACGTTGTCCCTCAGAGCCTCGTGCTTGTTGTGGATCACTTCGTCCCACTTGCCGATCAGGGCGTTAAACGACTCCAGGCTGTCGCCGAAGTCTGCAACTTGGGTCACCGCCCTTGCATGGTCACACGTCAGCCGGGCTTGCTGCAACACCAGCAACGACTGGTCGGGTTGGCTGGCGGCCTCAACAGCTTGCACATCACGCCAGGCGGTCAGCACCCGGTGCATCCAGAAGGCCAGGGGATGAAAGGTGCGATGAGCAAGGGGTTCTTTCAGGGCCGCAGCGTCATTCAACGGGCCAGCCAGTCTGCTCAATGCAGTATCCAGGACGCCTGAATTGGCGCGCTCAATGGCAACCATCGCTGCTTCCTGCAACTTCGTCTGAGCATTGATTGGACTAATCAGCCTTTTCTTCTGTTCTGCCGTCTTTGTCCAATCGATCGCTACACTGCGCCAGAAGTCACTGCCAGCGGAAGCAGAGTTCAGACCGTTATTCTCCTGACTAGCGCTGGGAAACCTCAAGGCCGCTTCAGAGAAGCGGGCCTGAGCCATCAGCTGATTGACCGATCTGAAAGCCCGACGGACGTCGATCTCGCGACGCAGCATTCGAACTCCAGAGTCGTCCAGGACAGGACAAGCGTCATTCGACCAGTTCAGCCAGGTGCTGGCTGCATCCAAGCCACTGTCAGCCTCAAGATAGCCCGCGGCCTGGATCAGATCCTCAACCGTCTGTGAAGACGGATTGGAGCCGTCTTCCAAGGCAGCCAGGCACGCCTGGGCCACAACCGCCAGTCGCGCCATTCTGGCTCGGTCCTGGTCATCGGCAGGCGAACTGCTAGCCACGCGCAACTGCTCGGCAGCCTCGCTAAAGCGCGTCCCACGTAGAGACCGGTACACGTCGGCCAACGGATCGGCCAGCGCCGCCCCGTTTCTGCCAGGCAGAGCATTTCTGATTTCAACAGCGCCAGTTGTTCCACTGGACTGCGACGCACCAGGCATCGGCTGCGCTGGAAGCTCTATCCCCTGCACAGGTTCTTCGAGAGCGGCTGTTGCTTCGCCCGTCGTGACTGCCTCTTCAGGATGTGCATCCGTCGCTGGACTTACTGCACCGGTCAAAGATTCGATCTGCTTCAGGATGGACTGGTGAAGTTGGACACGCGCTTCAAGGTCTTGGACAACCTCACTTCCAATGACCGCAGGTTCCTCAACAAACGGGGCGATCTCTGTCGAGCTACTCTTAAGCGCCGCAAGCCGCGTCTCTTGCCATGCTCGCAGCAGGCTCAGTTGTTGCCGTAGGGTCGTAGTTGCCCCGAGATACTTCATTGAGTCTCGGATCTGCTGGCAGGCGCGCTCCAGAGTCTCAAGATTTTCTTGGGCGATAGCAATGGTCAGGCGCAGAGCGAAGACGGCCTGCATGTCCGCCTGAGATACGGCCATCCACTCGTCACCGACCACGCGTTGGAGGTCGGCGCGGAGCGCGACTTCGCCTATGCCATCCGAAGCCGACTCAGAAAGAAGCTGACTCACCATCTGGCGCTGTGGATCATTCAGCCACGCTGTCAGTTGGTTCAGCGCTGGAATGGGATCATGGGAGCTTCGCAGGATGGCCTCTTGCAAGGCAGGCCAACGCGGCAAGAAACCAGCCAGCCTTTCCAGAATGGGAAGGATGGGGCCTTGCCCTTCGGTCCATCGCGCGGCGATCGCCAACGCTCGCTCTGCGCCAGCCCCATCGCCGACCTGAGCCAGTGTAATGGCGGCCTGAGCCAGTTGCAGCGGCTCCGTCTGGGTAGCATGGTCGCGATACGCCTCCTCCATGCATGCGGTCAGATTGGGATACAAGGTCGCCAGATCATGCCATTCGTGTTGGACCTCGCGCTCCGAATCCGGCGCCGGCTGGAGTCGCTGCTCCATGGCGCGTCGCGCTTCCTCTGCTTTCCTGTACTTCTGGGCTGCGTCGAAGAAATGGCCGGTGTGCGAGAGTGACTTGGCGTCACCAATCAGAAGATGCACCTGCATATCCACGTCGAGACATGCCAGCCTTAACGTCTGCGCTTGGTCGTCTCCGCCGAGCGACGAAACCTGTTGGCGAGCTGCCTCTATCAGGTCGGAATCGTCAAGCCGCAAGTTCTTGAGCGCTACAAGCAATTCGCGCGGCGGTAATTGCTCGACAGCCGCATAGGCTTTGGCCACCAGTAAGAAACGTGCAGCTTCAGCGCGCATGGAATCGTCGTCCCAGAATTCGAGGCGCGCCTCCTCAAGCTGTTCGATGATGGCAAGAAGGGGGCTATCAGCCATGAGTCACCCCCAGTGCGACAAATCTATCTACCAGAGCACGGAAGTTGTCGAGACGCTCGCTTTGCTTCTCCGTATCCAGCGCCTTGATCTTCGCATCCATTTCATCGGCCTTGTATCCGCGGCGTCGAACCATGTCCAGGAAGGCAATCGAAAACTGCTCGGCAGCGCTTCCCTCGATCCGCGAAACTAACTCGGCGGATGGCGCCTGCCATAGACCTAGCTGCTCCATTAGGTCTTTTTTGAGCGCCTCAGCGGACTGGTATTGCTTCTGCGGCACCGGGTGCAGCGAGCGTTCCAGAATCGACTGCGTACCTCGACTAAGCTTCTGCCATTCTGGTCGAGCGTCCAGGCGGACAACACGCTCGTTGCCCACGTTGACATAGCTTGGCGCATGGCCGACCAGGAACTCGTACCAGAAGCTGCCAAAGCGCAAGAAATCGTTGGCAATGCCTGTCGTGCCGCGACCCACCACATTCCAGTCCAAGACGATCAGCGGGCCAGCGTCGCCATTGCGCCAATAGATATCGTCGATCTTGCGGTCGCTGGCTGTGTAGCCAGCCGCATGCAGTACCTGCAACATCTCGGCATACTGGATGGCAGTCCTCAAGCCGAATGACTCTTCCAGCACGTGCTTTGGTTGAGCGACAGCCAGATCGATGAGCTTGTTTACCTGGACTAACTCCATGATCACCATCGAGTAACTGTTGCCGTCGCTTGTCGGGTACTCGGGCACGAACCTGAGGGGCTCAGGAAAGTAGGACACGGCAAAATTCTCGACATCTCCCTGCTGCGCCAGGCGCTGTGCGGTGGCGCGCAGCGTTTCGAGAGTATTGAACTCGCTGCGGAAGCTCTCTGCCATGGTCTCGTCCAGATCATGGCTTGCGATCTTGACGGCAACTGCGCTGTTGTCGGGCAACTCGCCGCGGAAGACCTGTGAGAGCCGGCCGCTGCCAAGTCGCGCTGCCAGCCTTACCTGGCCGAAGCCATCCAAGATGAAGGTGCGTCCTTCCAAGTTAGCCGGTGATGTCGCCATGGCGGCTTACCTCGTGTTTTCCTGCAGCAGGATGTCGCGCACGACGAGTCGGGCAAACGATAGAAAGTCCTGCACGCCGAGACCGGTCGGCCGATCGCTCAAGTCCCTCGGTTGCTCCTGCAAAAACTGCTGCAAACGATCCTGACTGTCGCTCAACACAAGCTTGATATCGGCATCGAGTCGCTGCATCAGTTCAAGGTGGCCGAACCGGTTGCCGGCCCCTTGCGAATTGCCGCCGATCACAAACTCCTGCAGGGCTTCTATCAGGGGATCGACCATCTGGAACTGCGACGGCTGCTCAGGCAACCAGTAGGTTGCACTGTCACCCGGGAAGCTCAAGCCATAGCGGTATTGGTTATCCTGGTAACCGCGCACCACCATGCCACACGCATACGCCTGGGCGAACAAGCGCGCTCGCCCCAGGTCGTGCAAGCCGGCAACGAACAGGGGATGGAACAGGCGAGGCGGCTCGCGCAGCTCCCACAGCCGGCTCTCATAGGCCAATGTGTTGACCTCTGCCGCGAATACCTGCACGGGCTCGGGGCGCGTCTCACCTGACCGGTGATCGGCGCCGCTGATCAGCCCGTGGACACGCAGGTACTCCTCGCTGGTTCGGCTATAGCAGGTCAGTGCAGGCAAGGGGAGCACGTCGAAGAACGCAATCAGGCCGGCAGCGTAAGGATCGGTTGCCCGAACCTCGCGCACCGTGCCGCCGCCCGGCGCCGAGGCCGTGATACGTCTGGCAACCTCTTGGCCGGAACGCACCTCTGCACTGGTCCAGAGCAGGCGCTGCAACTGAACGCGCGGGGCCTCGTTGGTCCGGAAGGTCAACGGTGGCTCGGCATGCGGCCACAGTCGATTGCTTTCACCAGCCACCCTATCGCTGCGCCACAAGTCGTGGTCGAGACGCTCGGCCAGGCGTTCACGCCACACCTCTTGTCCCAGCGCGTCGGCCAGCTCCTGCAACGCCTGGAGGAAGGCCGTGCCGCCAGAGGCGTCGGAGACGAAAACGCGGTCTTCCCAGTGCCGCACTACCAATTCCAGCCCACCTTGCTCGCGCGTGCGCCAGAAGATGCGTTCCAGCGCCGGTTCCAGATGTTGAGCGTAAAAGTCCATGTACAGGCTGTTGACCAGATCGTCGTCGGCAAAGGCCTTGCGAGAGACTACGGCTCGCATCTCCTCACGCGCTCGCTGCAGAGCAGCTTCTGTCGCCACCAAGCGTCGATACACTCCGCCGCTGTCGGGATCGGCGGCGACGGGCGCACGGAGCAGGAATTCCTCGCCTGCGGTTAGGTTCTGGCGCAGCCGCGCTGTCACAGCGGCGCAATGCTCGGCGCAAGTCGTGAGCAGATCAGCGAATACCATTTTGCCCGCGCCCACGGTATCGCGATGGCCCTGCACGCGGCGCTTGCCTTCGGCCAGCAATCGCTCGACCTCGGCCAGGAACTCGCTGGCGTAGCGGATCTTGCCGCTGCGGGCCTCGACCACATCGAAAGTCTCGGGCCGGCCGTTCAAGAGCCGCAGAACGCCCGGCGTCAACCATTGTTCGAAGGCCTTGGCGCTTTCGGTCGCATAGCGGTCGCGCCCCTGGTTTTCCGCTGTTTGCATCAGCTCGCGGGCGCGGCGGTCATTGTGCGTCGACCAGCCTTGCAGAGCCGTCTCCACCAGCAACGCAACCGGATCGCCAGCTCCTGGTAGAGCTTGCCGCGCCAACAGCGCCGGCGGTTGATCCTTGTGCTCCAGGTCGTGGCGAACGTCCAGCGATAGCGTGGCGCCATAGGCGTCACTGGCCTGTGCGGCGGCCGCATTGCGCCCTACCAGCCACAACTGCACTAATTCACGGGCAAAGCGCACGTTGCAGGCTTTCACCAGATCCGCCAACGGCAGGCGATAAGTGGAGCAGCCTAATCCGCTGACCACGCCAACCTTGCGCTGAATCTGCTCATCGGCAGTTGTTGTGCGGGTGTTGTCACGATACTGTGCCAGCACACTGCCCGGCTCGCTGGCGCCTTTGTCTATCAGCACTTGCAACGCGTCGGCCATCATCGGGAATGTTCCTACCTGAGGACGGTACAGACACAGGTCATGTTGGTCACGATGGCCATCGAAGATGAAGCAATCGTCCAGTAGGCTTTGGGTGAGCATGTGGTCCCCCAGATCATCCCGGCTGCCGGCCCGGTACTGCATGGGGAAGGGGCGATTCTGCGCCAAAAGGAAGCGATTGATCTCGCGCAGGGCTGCCAGGGTATTGACGCGCATCTGCGGCGTGCGTCCGACCTCGGCGAAAGGATCCTCGGTAGCCAACAGCGCACTGACCGTAGCGCCTTTCAGTCCGGCGCGCTGGGCTGCCAGCCGCGCCAGATAGGCGACATCGGCCAGAGCCCCGCTGCCGAAGCCGCCGCCCAGCGACCCCACGATCAAAATCTGCGCGTGGTCAGCGCGGGCGACGGCTTGCAGCGCGCTCGACAGTTGGCGCCAGAGCTTGGACGCCTGCTCCCCCTGCTGAATATCACGAAATACCACAGCACGACCGATCGGCCGTCGTTGCCCTGTGCTCTGCCGAGCATCCTGCTCGACCGGCCTCAAGCGCCGGCTGTAGTCTTGGGCAGGGAACCAGCCGGCCATCTCTGATTCCTGTCCTGCAACAGCCCGCTGGATTACTGAACCAATGTCCTCGCCCAGCACGAGAACCTCGCTGTCGCTTAGTTGAACGCCGGCGAAGCGCACCGCAACGTTCTGCCCGCCCGCCCATTCTTCACGGTTGGAGTCCAGACACAAGAGACGCACCGGGCCTTCCAGTCGTCCTGCCGAAGCCATCGACAGGTTATGCTTGAGGTGTGTGAGCACCCAGCGCCCTGCGCCGCCCAAGCCCAGGACAACTGTTGGGGTCGCTTCCCACTCAACCTTGGGGCCAGCCCAGACATCGAGGAAGGGTGGCGGCTCGCGGCCGCCGCTCGGCACAACTGGCATACCCTGCAAACTCTCGGTAGGCAGCCGGCGGCACAACAGCCAGCACAGCAGTAACAATGGCAGCAACGGCAGCAGCCAGGGCCACAACGCCAGCAGACGGTCACCCAATGGCAACACTTGCTGCGGCGGCCCCCAGGCCGGCGTATGCTCGAAGATGCCGGGCTCGGCTGCTCCCTGCAACGGGATGGCGGGGCTTGTTGAGCCATCGGCTGCAACCTCAGTGACAAAGATGTCGTAGTTGGGGTCATTGCGCTTGCTGCTGAACGCCAGAAAACGGCCATCTCGGGACCAGGTTGCCCACGAGTTGCTGACGTTGGTCAATGGTTCGCCAGCCGGCCCATCGTTAGCTGCAATGCGCAAGCGTTCTCCGCCTTCGGCCGGCACCAGGAACACCTCGGCCTCGGGCGCCGAATAAGTGTCTTGCGATGCCGTGTTGGTGTGGCGGGTGAACGTAAGCCACAGACCGTCGGGGGAATACGAGGGATAGTAGTTCAGGCCATCGCCGCTCGCTCCCGCCAGAGCCGTTGGCTCGCCGCCTGTGACCGGCACCGTGAAGATATCCGCATCATCGGTGACATTGAACCCCGACCCGCTTCTGGTTGAGCGCACAAAGGCCAGCGTTTGGCCGTCTGGCGACCAGCCGGGCATAGTCTCGATAACACTGGGATCACTGGCGCCCGGTACCAACGTAATCGAGCCGCTGTCAATATCCAGAATCGCGATGTCCTCGTCGTTTTGTGAGAAGGCAAGCTGGTTTCCATCCGGCGACCAGGCCAGATACGAGGCACGGATATCTGGTGTTTGGACAGTCCGTCCGTCCAGGGTCGTAATCTGCAAGAAGCCGGTGGCTGTGGTGGTGACAGCCGCGATCCGGCCGCTGCTGGCAGAAATGGTGTGGCAGCCAACGCAGCCCGCGCTGTTCTGTGCCCGTACCGGTTCTGGCGGCAGACTGCTCAGTGGATCAATGGTATAGATGCCTGAGGCTCCGCTTTGCAGACGCCAGAAGTACACCGTTTCGGTCGGCTGACACACCGAGGCGAAGATCTCCCGGCCCAACAAGAAGGCCAGAAGCAGCGTGTACAGAACCAGCGCCAGACGGCAAAGGCGACAGCCCCATTTGGCGTTGGCCCACCATTCGCCGATGCTGCGTCGCAGCAAGAACGGGATAAGCAGCCAGAGCAGCAGAGCAAGCAACGGCAGCAACAGCAGGAGCACCCACCGCCAGGAAGACACACAGCTCACTGCCGTGCCAAGGGCCAAGTTGCTGATCCCGGGCGTGGGTGTAGGCGCTGGAGCCAGTGTTGGCGTCGGCGTAGGCGGTGGGCCGGTGGGAGAGGGTGACGCCGTTGGTGTAGCGGTTGGACCTTGGGCGATCTGCAACGGCGTGCTGGTGGGGCCAGGCGACACGACCCACGGCCCGCTGGCCAGGTTGCTGTGGATATAGCCGTTGCAGTCGATGCCGGCCATGCCGCTGAAAAGCTGCACCTGATCCGGGGCTGTAGGCCGCAGCTTGACCTTGTAGGTCAGTTCAATGGACTGATCGCGCATGGCTTCCGGGATATCCCAGACGACCTTGTTGCTCTCGATGCGTCCACCCGGCCCTGTCACTCCAGACAGATCAACAAGATTGCCCGGCTCCCAGATATCCTCCAGGTGGAAGTTGCGCGCAACCAGATTGACGTCGCCTTCGCTGGCCTGAACGAACAGACGTCGTATCTCTTCAGGCTGAGGATCGGGAAAGAAGTTCTCCGGCGGAACGAGCGCGCTGGCTTGCTCGGCAGATACCTGATCCACCTCATTGATCACGAGGCTGTTGGCGACCAGGTAGATCGGGATCTCCGCCCCGATTTCGGCCGCTGCTGCTTGCGCGCCAGCCGTCAAGGGTACGATGTCGTGCAACATAAGCACGATAGCCTGCGCGTTACCTGTCGCCTCCGTCTGCAAATGCTGGGCAGCCAACCGAATCGCCTGAGCGATATCGGTGTCGCCGCCCACCTGAATGCCGGTCACAGCCGTGCGAAGCTGGTCGAAGTCAGACGTCAGCGCCTGCTCGATGATTGGCACAGGGCCAGTATCGCCTACCGTACTGGTGACGATAGCAACCCGAGATTGGGCAGGTGGCGCTGTGAGCTGCTCATACACCGGCTGTTCAAGGTTGTCAAGCAGTTGCAACGAGAATGTGACGGTCTGCGACCAGTTGATCCTTCCGGCGCTGGAAGAGACATCGTAGATCAGGACAGTATCAACCGGACGGCCCGGTATGCCCAGACATTCGGGCAGGTTCTGACCCACCAGCCTGATGGTGACCAGGGTTTCCTGATCCCTGCTCAGGCCTGGCGGGTCGAGAGTACGGTCGATGGCGACACTGGCTGGCACGGGACCAGGAACTTGAGGAGCGCGAGGGATTGGCGTTTCCTGCGCTGCCTGGACGATCGGCGTTGCAATCACATACGATGCAACTGCCAGCACGATGAGCAACGACAGGCACGTCAAAATGAAGACGGGTCTTTTGGAAAAGCTGGACTGGGTCATATAGCTATCTCCGTCTCTGGCTCGCTGATCCTGGACTGCATAGATAGTTCCAGACTGGTCTTCACGCTAGGCCTTCGGGGTTCAACTTGCCGGGCTCTGGCTCAAACCAGAGCCCGGCAGCAAACTCAACGCACGCCACGAGATGCTTCCAGTAGGCTCACAATCGCTTCCTGGACGCTCTTGATCTCATCTTCCAAGGCCAGCCAGAACACAGTGGCGACATCACGAATCTGTACGGAGTTGTTCGTGTCCTTGAGATCTTTGAGGACATCTTCTTGTCTGGCTTTTAAGATATCCCTTTCACCCAAGAGCCTTCTGGCGCGTTCCTGGTCGGCAGGCGGCAGATTGACCAGGTGCGTTTGGATCGGCTTGTCAATGGTCAATTCCTGATCGAGTCGACGAGACACAGCCATGGTCTTGGCGTCCTCGATGGCGCGTTGCATTCGATCGTACGGAATGCGCTCCTCGATCTCGTAATGGGCGTCTTTGCCGATGTATTGGAACGTCTCCAACGCTTGCAAGAGGCTTGGCGTGCCCTGTTCGGGCAGCGTCAGATAGATCTTCGACTCGCGCTGCTCGCCAAACAACCGCTGAGAGATGTTCTCTTCAGGCAGCTTGAGGGCGTAGTAATGCACACGACTGCCGCCTGTCTCATCCCCGCCGCGGCCGACTACTCCATAGACCCATGCTCGCACGAACATGCGAAACTGCTCGATGTTCTCCAGTTGCAGCACAACTTCGTTGTGCAGCTCACGCGCCGGCACGTTGAGTTCCCTGGGAATGCGAGCTTCGAACTTTGCGGCATTAACTTCTGCCGGAAACAGGTGGAGGGTTTCACGGCCCAGCACACCCCGGGCGTCAGCATTTTCAACTCGCTGAGCGTAGTTAAGGTAAGCGGGACGGGCGCCAGTATAGGACTGAACACTGTCCAAAGGCACTAGATCGAGCGTGTAAATTAGACGGCATGCGAACCGATCAGCCGAAGAAATAACTTCATTGAGGACGCCCGTGGCGCCACTGATTTTCACCAACGCCGTCTTGACGCCGTCCAAGTAGATACGCTCCTGACCGTCCCTGCCATGGGAGACATGGAAGTAATTGGCAGGCGTAGTACCCGTGCCGCCAGTTATCATCAGCAACGGGCCGCCGTTGTCCACAAGCTCCTTTGCCAGCGCCTCGGACCGGGGATACTTGATCATCAGGTACTTCAGAATCGACTCCTGTTGCCAAACGTCGCGGAATATCTCGCGGCACCGACTCAATAGAGTCTCGAGGTTGCGCTCCTGGCCGCGACCATCGCTCTCTGCCTGTTGATCAGCGATAGCCAGGGTCAGGCTGGTGACGTCCTTCCCGCCGCTGCGTCGTTTCTCGATACCCCAGGTCAAGTCGTTGAGCACCGCAGCCAAGCCATCCTGCAGCTCCTGGGTGTACTTGTTGTACAAGCCATCGTAGTACTCTTGGCGGTCCGCCGGTTCAGGTAGCACACGCCGCACTTTGACCTCGCCTTGCTCCTGAAGGATGTCGCTCAACTTCTTCTGGCCCCTGATCGTCCAACCATACAAGCCGTCATAGCCCAGGGCCAGGATCTGGCTCCATGAATCGGCCGACTCCTTGAGGCCGCGCACGTAGTCCTGCATCTGGCGCGCGCTCTGTCGGAGTACAGCCTCCGTCAGATCTACCTTCGCCATCCCAATTAGCTCTTCCTCAGCCTGCAGGTAGGCCTTCTGGGAGCCACCCCACCCAAGGATGCCGCCCGGCTTCCGTTCCATCTCCTGGCGAGCAGACTGCACATTTCCCAACAAGGAAACGCGGGTGCCCAGTTGCTCGCGCAACTCATGTGTGGCGTCCAACGCAAGGATGAAGCGTCCGAGCAGTAGGTCCAGGCCGTCCAGCATGTCGCGTGCATAGGCCAGCTTACCCGTTTTGGACTCGACAGGCTTGCGCTGTGAGCTGCCATTCAGCACATTGATTATCTCCAATCGTAAAGCATCCCGAAACCGGTCGACATGCTTAGCGGAGTAGAGCTCTAGCGCCTGCCGGTATTTACCACCGCTGCGTTGGCCGGTGCGCGAATCCTCACGGCCCAAATGCTCCGCCTTGTAGCGCTCCACGCCCGGCTGAATGCGCACAACAGCATCCTGCGGCTTTTCTCCTGCGAGTTTCGGCGGAACCTCAGCCGACAACCGGCTGGACAGCTCGACTTGCACTTGTTGGCGAATGGCGAGCACATCAGGGGTGTCGCCGGTTGGATCGAGAACCGTCTCCCACTCCTCAGGATTGCGAGCTGCCAGCTCTTGGAAGAGCGCTTGATTCTGCAGGCTATAGCGAGAGGCTATGCGCAAGATCTCCCCGGGAAGCAGGGTCATCATGATCTTCTCGTCGCTGGTAAGCGATACCACTTCCCCGGTTTGCATGAATTGCATGGCTGCGTCGCGACCACGGCTGCCATCGCCAGCCTCCAGGTTGCGATCTGCGGCCAATCTCGTGGGGTAACCGTCCTCATCCAGCGTCGCAGGCGTCGTGAGCGCCTCCAATATCTGCAACGTCAATCGATGCGCCAGCCAATCGACAATCTGTCGCATAGGCAAGCTCATCGTATAGGTTCCAATGGCGCTGTCAAAGGCTGTCGAGCTGGTGACATCCTCCGATCGACCGGCGGCGGTGATGACATTCTGGTTGTGCTGTCCATACTTGTCCTCAGGGTCGTCCAGCATGGCAACAACGGCGTCGCCGATGGTCGCCGTCACACCAAACTTCGGAAGAACCTGGGTCAAGGGATTGTTGGCTCGCTGTCCATCGATGTGATAGAGCGAGTCGAAAAGTTTGGTCCTGATTTCCGACCGCCATACACCACCTTTGCCGGAGGGCTGGTAGTACATCGGATATCCGGTGTCCCAGACGAAGTCCACCATGAAACGGCGATTCTCGCGCATGGCTGCATATGAGCGTGCTCGCATCGAGGTGTCAATGCCAGTGGGGATGGCGCTGAACGCCTCGGGCAGGACGAGAAAGCCGCGCATGGTGACTTTCTGATCGTTCTGATCTTCTTTGGCGATCATGCGCACCAGGTAGGCGAGATCGACGAACATCCCGGCTCCAGTGCCACCAGCCACGGAGCTTACGAGATAGACGTCGAGATTCTTGATCTGGCCGGTGTTGCGGATGTCGGTGAGTGCGTTGTTGATCAGCTTCTTGATATTCGACAGTGCCGGAGCAGATACGTCACGGAAGACGGCCAAACGGCCAAACTGACGCAACTGACCGGCGCCCCGCTGCAAGGTGAAGGAAGCGCGAGGCAGCGTCTTGAGATAGGTCTCGGCCTGGAACCAGGAAGCGACGTGAGGGTGCTTGTTGCGACGCACCTCTACGGCGTAGTCGTAGACGTCGCCGCCAATCCAGAAATATTCTCCTGGCTCCAGGGTCACGCCTCGTAGCGTGTTGTTAGAGTTGTCCATTGGTTCCTGATCCTGAACAGTATCAAGCGCCAGCAAGCGAACGTTAGGCGGTAGCTTGCGCTGTTCACCCCCCGTCAGTTGCGCTTTGATGTGTTGCAAGGTCAGTACTCCTGTACCGCCGAGTCCAATGATGAGCCCTGCCTTCATGGTCTGTTCCTCTCAATCTGCTGATTATGGCCAGTTGCCACTGGTGTCACAGTTGTCGTTGCTGTTACCAATTGATCGAGCTCGGCGCGCCGCCGCCTCGTTTGTCCGTGTAGGTCAGGAAGAACCCTGGGTTGAGCGGCGCACGAGCGCCGTTGGTCAGGTCGCGCACCAAAGGAGCCCCCTTGGTCTTGGTCACTTTCACCTTGACGCCGTTCTTGGTTCCGGTGACGCGCACTGATTTCACGCCAGCCAATGGCGCATTGGGGGTCCATTTCAGAGTGTGAACGCCGCGGCCGTCCAAATTGATCGGCGCTCCAAGCGTCCGTTCATTGCTGTCGATGATCGTCAACACGCCCGTCGCCTTCTGCTTGAAAAAGTGGTTGCTAGCAAAAGACCATCCGACAAACAGCAAGCACCCAAGGATGAGCGCAAACACGGCATAGGTCACCGGCAGCAAGCGGTTTGGAATGCGCACCACGCTGAGCGATTGTGGTTGTTCGTCCCAGATGTAGGCTGGCTTGAGCGGCGCATTGCCCACCACATTGATCAGATAGGTGTCGCGACCGGTCAGCCCATCGCCGAAGGCCCGCCACCGACCGGTTTCGCCGGCCGGTTCGATGGTAACTTCGCCGCTGCGATCTTGCCCCTGGCTGTCGCTGATCGACACCGTGAACGGTGGCCTCGCCGGATCCGTCAATGCCAGAGCCGGATCGATGGGCTGGCCGTCGCCAAGTAGCTCCACGCGGACATCCAGCGGGTTCTTGAGGAAAGGCAGGATGCCGTTGTACGCCAGCTTGTCTCCATTCTTGGGCGAGACGACCGCCAACGACAGTAGTGTGGTCGGCGTGACCTGGAATGTTCCCACCTGGTCATCGAAGACGATGCGAGGAGAATCGCCGGTAGTGTTGAAGCGTGCTGTGACGTCTACAGAGCCCGACTTCTGAGGGCGAACGGTGGCCGTCCACATTCCGTCGCCCTGAGACTGAAGCGCGTGGGCGCCCTCTTCTGCCCCCGTCAATATGATCTCACCTGCCAAGGTTGGGGCTGGATTGGCGCCAGTCACAGGCCTGCCATTGCGATCCACGAGTTGCAGTTGAACATCAACGGCGCCGTACTGCGGCTGAGGATCATCCAATCCGACCAATTGCACTGCCAGCGGCGCCACGGTGAGCGTACCTAGAGACTGATCAAGCGCACCAGAGCCAGCGCCCGATCCAGCTTGGTTAGTAGTAAGGGCAATGGGGTGGTCGCCAGGTTCCAACGAAACGACTGAGGCAAGCAACGAACCGTCTTGCTGGGCCTGCAACGGAAACGTCAGCCTGCCTTGGGATTCATCTAGAGCGAGATATAGTTGACTGCCCAGGGTCGTAAAGACCTCGGGTGCCACCCGTCTGCCCTGATCGTCGGTGATCTCGATCTTGACCTCAGAAGGGACCAGCACCGTGGTGGCGGGGGCTTCTACGAGCCGCGGGCGCGTGGTGCTGACCGTGAATTCGCCTTTGTCCTCGTTCAACAACTCAATGGGGTTGCCGTTGGGATCCTGAGTTGTGGCGGTGATACCGATGCGATACGTACCTGGCTCGGCTGGCGTGAACGGCGCCGTGTAGATGCCTTGTTCGTCTTGAACGAGTGGGATTACCGCTTCACCCGAAGGCTGAGTGATCCGGGCTTCGACATCAAGACGATACTTGGGATCAGCATAACGGGGCAAGGCCGAACCGGCATAGCCACTGAGTTTTAGTTGAATGGGTGCTGGCACGTACTGCAACTGCTGTCCTGTGGGACTCAGCAGTTGGGCCACCATTTGCACTTCCTCACGGTAGATTTTCGGGTCTAGTCTGGCGTCAGGTGGACAAACGATGTCCCAGAAACCAGGCTCAGGATTGGGGATCTTGATGGTTTCGATGACCGAGTTCGATCCTGTGACTGTAGCTTTGCTGGGATCATCCAGATTCAGGTCGACATTGTTCACCCGGAGGCCGATCCGATCCTGGGAATTGACCTTGTGAACGTTGAACCTGATCAACTGAAGGTAGGGTGGAATGACCTGGGGACCACATTCAGCAGGAAAACCACCGGGTCCCATACCCATATCTCGCCGCAATTCCTCAAGGTACTGCTGAAGCGTTGCACCAGCCTGTTCATTTCTTTCGACCAATTGCGCGTTGTTGCTGGTGACTTGGTTCCAGTACCGCACCACTGGGCCCCATTGATCCCGATCGCTGTCATTCATACCGACAATAAAAATACGATACTCAGGGTAGGGGAAGTTGTCACGAACATAGGGTATCAGATCTGCCATGTAGCGATCCAAAGGAATCGGCGTCCGGGGTGTCGGCGTCGCGGTTGCCCCATCCGAGGACGGAGGGGGCGACTGGACCGTGGTTTCGACGGGTGGCAGGACATAAGGTATACCATCTGTCAGCATGATGATAGCGCGCAGCCGATTACCCGGCAGACCCTCAGCATCCATAGCGTCGAAGATTTGCCTCGCATGCTCGAATGCCAGCAGTTGATTGGTATTGCCCAGGTTGCGCTGACCGAAGCTCTCGGCGCTCACTTGTTGCTGTAATTCATCAAGCTTGGGACCCCATTCCTGATCGGACCTGGGATCGATGGTTATTATCGGCGGATCAAGACGCGACTCCACTGTGTCGCCAAAGTCCAGCAAAGCCACACGGAAATCATTCTCCAGATCCAGACCATAGGTTAGGCTGGCGCTTCCCAGCCAGTCCATAATGAACTTGGCTGCCTCGAAACGCAATTCGTTGCTGTCGTTGACTGCGGGATGATCGGAGCTGCCATAGTTGAGCCCACCCATCGAGCCGCTTTGGTCCACGAGAATTACCAAGTCCAAGCCATCGTAGGGACGCTCGCCGCTCTGCCCAAGGACAGCAGCAGGCATGACCAACGCGGCAATGAGCACTAGAACCACAAGTATCAGTGAGATACCATGCTGAATGTGGCGGAAAGCATGATGCATTATCGGATTTCCTCCTTGGGATTCTACTTCCCTAGGACAAGACGATCGGCAAGAAACTTCGGATAGCCGCTGTCAAGCATCAGATCCTGAACTGAGGCGATATCATAAGGAATCCGCCGAAATGAGACATGCAAGTGATCTTGATCAAGAGCGAGTATGACATAAGAAGCCCGGGCATCATGGTCGCGTGGCTGACCAATGCTGCCAGGACAAAGCACAATCCGCTGGCTGTCAAGCTCAGTGAGTTCGATGATCACCTCACTGCGTTCCGTGATAGCGCCGTTCTTGGGCGACCGTGACTCGTTCCAAGTGTTGCCATCGGCGCGATGCATAAGCGTTGGGACATGGGTATGACCCACTACAAGCAGACGGGTCACATCAGCGCCCAGATAACGGTCAATGTTTCGGAAAGCACTGTTGGCTTGGATCGAGTCACGCAAGTAGGAAGCCTCACCTTTAACATTCACCATGCTATCTGGACCTTCTATGACAGTGCCATGAGCAATCACCACGCCAGACACTGGCGCCGACCAAGTCGGCGCTGCTGCCATCCGTTGATACCAGCTTCGCTCCTCATAGCCCGCCAACTCCCAGGCCTGAATCTGCAGGGCATCGGCTGAACCCATGTTGCCAATCAAATCCCTGAGATCATCCGGCGTATCGTCAGCCTTGCAGCTCATGTTGCCGCGCAAGCAGTGGACGAGGCCCAGGTCGTGGTTTCCGGCCAGCCATGGCTCACCTTCGCCAAGCAGATCGTCCAAGCGCTGCAAGCATTGCCTTGGCTGCGGACCATAGCCAACGGCATCGCCGAGAAACCAACAGGCATCGATCCGCTGCGAAGCAACCTGGCATGTTGCCTGGATGTCGTCAAGAACCGCCTCCAAGGCAACTAAGTTGGCGTGGACGTCCGACAGCAATGCTACTCGCATGATCATCTCCCGGAACAGTTTTCTTGCGCCGCGGGCATGATGCCATCCCAGCCTTGGTATTGGGGAGCAATCTTTTTGGCGGCGCCAATCAACTGGTTCAACTCGGCACACAGATCTCGACGCTGTTGTGAGTTTGGACCCTTAAAACCGAACTTTTTCTTGCGCAACTCATCGAGAGTTGCGCCTATTGCCTCCAAATAGCTGTAGAAGTTCGCCTCATCTCTGGGCAGAAGTTCCAATAACGGGAGCGTGTCATCCGAGCGAGGTCCTTCTAACAGTTCGATATCACGTTGGGCAGATCCCAAGGCCTCCTGGCGCGCGGTAAAAATCTGTTGAACTCGCTTGCTCAAGGCCACCTTCGGATCCGCGACAGCCAGGAAAGGGCTGCCGGTGGAGTCCCGTGGATCAAGCAGGTAGCGCTGACACCGTCTCAGAGACCATCTGTTATCCAAGCTGGCAACCTCACTGCTATCGGTACCTAGAGCATCCTGGATGATTTTCTTCGCCTCACCGAACATTCCCTGCTGCCAGCGATTGCGACAGACGGGTTCCCCATGCTGTCTCCAGCCTAACCGTTTGCAGTCCGGCGGGATCGGGGACTCTGAGCGCCAGCCCTGTAAACCCATTGGCTTTTGCCACAGGTCTACCAACTGCCATTGTGCGAGCCGCGTTTCTGTCAAGCCTTTGACGTTGTCGCTTGTTGACTTTCCAACAAGAGGAAGATTATCATCCAACCAGGGATCATAGATGCGCACGTTGCGAATGACTTCGAACTGGCCATCTGCATCCAGCTTCTCAATCTCCTGGGTCAATTTCACGATTACTTCAAAGTTCTCATCATGCACCGCCTGCTGCAAGCGCTTGAGGGTCGTTGCGATTTCGGCGCGACTTCTTTGCGCCTCAGCCAATTCCTTTTTCAGCGCCTCGACAGTGATGTGCTGGCTGAAAGGCAAGTCCAACGCGTTGATATCGCCCAGGACATCTTTTATTCGCTCGAAGGGGTCATCATCGCCGTTGGGTTGAGAGCCGAAGGATTGCTGCCCACGGCTCGGCGGCACCCATTCGCCCGATGAGAACGCCTTGCCCCGAGCGCCGCGCAGGCGCGCCCGCCCTTGCTGCACCAGCCGCTCCAAATGCTTCAGATCCTTGATCCTGCGATTGATCTTCTCCACACAGGCCTTGGCGCTCTGCTGGCCCTCAGCTTGCCCAAGGCTCAGCGCCTGTTGATCCAATAACGCGCTGATGTCAAAGGCCCGACTTTGCAGTTGTTCGGCATGTTCGATCTGAATTTGCAGCGATCGGTGTGGTTCAACTGATTTGAGACGACCGTCTGCATCCGGAATCTCGCTGGGGCCTGTAAAATCCTCCATAAGCGCTTCAGTGTCGATCTCCAATTGCCGCACGCTGGCGCCTGCACGACTGATCTCGGTGCGTGCTTCGGGCGCCTGTGGATCCAATGTCATGATCTTGACAGCCAGGGCCCATCTGCCTGGATCGCTGTCAGGCAGTTCCTTCATCCGAGCCGAGAGTCGCCGGATCAAATCTTGTTTGCAGTCAGAAAACCATCGATCAATCTCCAAGGCTTTGTCAGGCTGTCTCTGACGAAGATCGCTCACGGCTTTGCTTGCGGACCTATACTGAACGGCGTGATTGTCCTCACGTAGCGCAGCCTGCACGATGATCTGGGTATCGTGAATATCCTTCAGCTTCTCGGTCGTTGCGCGCAGTTGATCGATGCTCGGTTGGTTAGCGCCACTCTGCGCCTGATCATAGCCTTGCGCCGTATCCAGATACTGAAGCGCTTCATCATAGCGGTCTCGGTCTACAGACAATCGAGCCAACTCCAGCCATGCCTCTGCGTCGTCCTGATACTCGAGAACGAACTTCAGCCAGACGCTTTGCGCATCGGCTAAGCCCTGATCTCTCTGTTCCTTTTGCCTGTTGCGATTGGTGCTGGCTTGCTGCCTGGTCCGATCACGCGCTATGGAACGGCGTTTCTGCTGCAGGTCGTCGTCGTTGGGGGTAAGCTGAATGGCCTTATCCATCAGTTCCTTGGCCGTCTCGAGCGATGGCCCCCCTGCCTTCCGAGCGATAGCTGCTGCGCGCGCGTAGATGCCCGGCATGTTCTTCTGTTGCCACTCCTCCCCTGCGACCGGCGCCAACCGCTTCAAGTCGTCCAATCGCTGCTCGATCTGCTCCAACGGGGCCACCTTGGGGTTGTTCTTGATGGCGTTCAACTGTCCTTCCAGCCGTTTCTGCCAGGCGCGCTCATAAATATGGGCCTGCGCCCGAATCTTCACACCAAGTTCGCCCGGCTGATCGAACCATGGCTTGAGCAATTCGATTGCCTTGCCAAAGTCCTGCACTGCCGCGGCTCGCGCTGCGTCCTCCAAGGAACGAGTGGCCTGATCGGTCTTCGATTTGGCGTTTTGTATTTCATCTCGGTATTCCTGAGCGCTCGCCGCATCCTCGGCCTTCCTCGTGACAAGTTCCTGCAGAATAGGTTCGGCCTCATCGCGGAAACCGCCTCCCATATTGAAGAGCCGTTGAGCGATCAAGAACTGGCGTCTCAAATCCAACCGTTCGCGCGTGTCCTTTAGATCGTCAGGTTCGCCGACTTGCTGTTGCAGACGACGCAGCCGCTCTATCCGCTGCTCCAACTCGACTTGAGTCAGGCTGCGGTAGCCTTCCTCGATTTCCTGCAACGCGGCGCGCAGATCCTTGCGCGCCCGAATGCTGTCCTGCCAACCAGCAAGAACCGGAAAGAAACTGGCGAGATCTCCCACCGATCGTTGGATCGAACGCAGCCGTTCTTCGGCGCGTGCAGGTTCGCTCTCGATCAGGCGTTCCATCTCATCGGCTTGCGCGCTAATCTCGCGCCCCAACGTCTGTAGACGAGTAGCGCGCTGCACCAAACTGTCAGCCTGGTCATGGAGAAGCCGTTGGTTCAGGTCATCTGTCTGCAAAAGGTCTCGCAGGTTAGCCGCCTGCTTTTCAGCCTCTTCCCAGCGACCTGCGATCAAGTCCTCTCGGCATCTGACCAGCGCGTTCTGCATTCTTGAGGCCACCGATGGCCATAGCCGCGCCTTGGCAGCTTCAACACTCTTCGCTGCCGGGTCTAGCCTGGCAGCCGAAAGCAACGAATTCCAGCCAGCAATCGGGTCATCAAAGAGGGATGCTTCTGACGCCGCCTTGTCGACCCGATCGCGCGTCTGGACACGCGGTTCGACTTCCGTTCGGAATTCTCGCAGGTTGCGCTTTTCACTATCCGGTAGATGTGGAAACTGTTCTGCGATTGAGATGACTTCTAGGGCATAACTAGGATCAGAAGGGATGGCTTGCTCCGCTTCCGCCCGATATCGCCTTGCCTTTGTGGTGCTGAACTTCCCGATTTCCTGATTGAGTATGTCCAACGCAGCATCCGCTGGTGCGTAACCCGTCTGCCTCACGACCGGTTTAAGCTTCCCATCCTCAACTAGCTCCCGGATTTCATACAATGGCAATTCAGCAGCGCCTTGCGCTTTCCTGTCGCGTAGATCTGCCTCAACCTTAAGAAACTCCTCCAAGCTGAGACCGGTAAGCCACACCTGTTCTTTTTGAGCGGCTGTGGTCTCTTGCTGAATTGCATAGTCTACAAAATCCTTCAGCCTACTGACGTGTGGGTATCTGCTGGCAGCCCGCTCAGCCTCTTGCCTCGCCAGCCTCGCGTCTTTCAGAAGACCGCTAGACCACAGTCTCAGTAGTTCATCCTCAACGCGTTTGATTTCGGTTTCGATCTCCTGCTGTTGTTTCGAGAGGTTGACCTTCCTGCGCAGGTCAATCAACGCGGGGAGTTCAGGATCCACCTGATCGAATTTTGCAACCAGAGCATCTGCTTCTCTGAAGTCATTCCTCTCAATGCTTGTCTTGAGTTGCTCGAGCAAGATCCCCGCAAGATCCTTTTGGCGGCGCAGGATATCATCCCGTTTGCTCTGCACCTCCACCTTGCGCCCGCGTCGGGCGCTGTCAACCGCCTGCTGCGCAACAGCTAGCGCATCAGCAAATCGCTCTTGTGTCGCCAGATCCAAAGCCTCGGCTAGAAACGCGCTGGTACGTGAGTCTATCTCTGCGATCTCTGTCTCTTTACGTTCTAGTTTGATGGTGGCGATCAACTCCTCAATGGCATGAAGCTGACGCGCACCGCGGGCAAACGCTCTCGCATCTTCGAGGCTCTCCAGGGCGTTATCCCAGTCCCACCGCCCATGTGCTGTTTCGGCCTGGCTGAACAACGCTCGATAGGTTGGGTCTTCATCCTCAAAAGGCTCATCGGATACCACAGCGGAACGAGACGACTCGCGCAGAAGTTGTCGCACCTCTGCTGCTTCTTGCGACAACTGGTCGTATTCTTGCTCGAAGCCAGGAATCACTGTGCCTGACGGTGCAAACTGGCTGATTTCAGTTTCCAGATCAAGGAGCCTTTGTTGAAGCTCATCGATGGTAGCCATGCAATATCTCCAGGGTCTTCGGTTGGCAGAAGGCGCAATACCGGTGGTTGCGAATTCCACCTGCCATCACTCGGCAAGACAGTCGAGCGTTGGGAAATCTTTCAACGGCGGGACTGAATCGTGAGGTACAAATCCAACGTCATTTTGTGCCCGTGACAATGGTGTGCTAGATTCACCTGTCGGCGCTGACCACAACCAAGTCCTTCATCCCACCACCCTCCGCACCGCCTCCAGCGCATCCTCGCCGTCGGTGTAGACCACCGGCTCCGGCCTGGACGCGAAGGGCCAGGCGCTGCGCGCCAGGTCGTTTACCCCGGACTGGTGGACGATGAAGGTGGCGCCGGCGCTGTGGGTCTGAACGAGGAACTCCTGCAGACGGGGGTCGTTCTGCAGCCGGCTCAAGCCTGTCGTCCCGCACGGGATGATCACCGAGGATGCAGTGTGCGCCAGCGGCAGCGCTTGCTCCAGCGCCAGATCGGGCACCAGCGTCAACCCATAGGCGCCGGAGGAGGGCTGGCCGGCCAGACTGACCAGCTTGACCCGCAGTCCTGCCTTGCGGAACTCAGCCACGAAGAACGCTGCCAGCGCCTCGTCGAACCGATCGGCCCACAGTACAAAGGCGGTTTTCTCGTACGGCATAGACCCTACCAAAAATGCTGGATAAATTACGAACTATAATTCACAGCTAGTATACACGAATTTTGCTCTCCTGCGCTCAACTTATCCTCAATCTATCCTCCAACAGATCTCCAATCAGCGGGTGCTGCAGGGTCGACCAGCGTGCTTACCCTGGCCTGCGCTGTGCTTCGGCTGCCAGCCAACTGCGCGTCAGGTTGGAAAGGGCATACACTCTGTGGTTGAGATCGCCGCGGCTTTCGATCAGGTTCAGATCGACCAGCACACCCAGCGCCTGGCGCACCAGCCCGATGTCCAACTGGCACATCCGCGCCAGGCTATCCGGTGCATTCCCCTGGGCATTGGCTGCAGCCATGGCGCGCAGCACGCTGCGCGCCGCCTGGTCCAGGCACTCCCAAGCCTGGCGATAGATATGCCCGTACATCTGCTGCATCGCAGCGCCGCAGTCCGTTGCCAGGTCGTCCAGAACCGCCGGCAGCGAATGAAGATGCAGTTGGCAAATGACCACGCGCAGGGCCAACGGATTTCCGCCCACAGCCGCATACACGGCGCGCAAGCTATCGTCAGGCGCGTCCATCAGCTCCGGCAGGTTGCACATGGCTGCCTCCCTGCGCATCACTTGCAGCGCGGCAGCTTCAGCGAGCTCTGGCGCCCGCAGGTGATGAATGCCCGACCACCCATAGAAGCAGCGGCGCGAGATGAGAACGAACCTGGATACGCCGGCCAGACGCTGCACCAGTGACAACAACTCATCGATGGGCGAGACCATCTCCAGATCGTCCAGCACCACGATGGCCGCGGCCCGGTTCAGATGAGCCTGCAGCGCTCGCACCCGCTCAGCTTCGTTCAGTCCGTTGTTGTTTTTCGGCAGCAATTGGGCGCTCAACTGCTCGATGAAGTCATCCACAGTCGGCATCGTGCCGGAACTTGGGCGAATCGAGGCGGGCGACGAGGACGAGGGACACCTCATAGAGATCCATACGATATTGCGAACCCGGCCAGTCGCGACGAGCGTCCGCAATGTAGCCGCCACCAGCGCGGTCTTGCCGGCGCCGCCTATGCCGTCCACTTGCACAATCATGGGGGGTTCAGGCGCAGTCAGGACGCGCGTCAGATGATCGACCAGGTGCTCCACCCCTACCAGGCCTGCTTGACTTGACGGCGGCAGGCGGCTTGCCAGCAGGATACGACGCTGCTGCTGCGCGTCGCGCTCCATCTCCTGCACAATGGCTGTCAGCAACTCGATGGCGCGCTGCTGCTGGTTGTAGATGGTCGCCTGCACCACGTTGCGCTCGATGGCCAACAGATAGACCGTCTTAGCGTCCAGGTAACGGGTGCGCAGCAAGGCTGCTTCGTCGGCGTAGCGTGCTTGCATAGCAGTCAGGGCCTTGTACAAGATCTGGTTGGTCGCTAAGCGCACATTGCCGGACGCGGATGCCAGCGCTTCCTGCACCAGCAACGTCTCGGTCAATGGGCTCCCCTGTCCGGCGCTCTTGTGCCAGAGGCCCAATGCCTTGCGGACTTGTTCAGTTGTCGGCAACGTGTCAAGTAGTGCCATGGTCGTGTGCGTTCGAGTGAACGTGATCCTGAGCGAGCCGTGATCCCAGTTCCTGCCACAGCATACACCACCTGCCCTATCATCGTTCTATCATCTCCCTATCAACTTCCCATCATCTTGCTGTGAGCGACAACCGCACCGCCGTCCGGCCCTCTCCCTGCCCCTTCCATCACGTTGCCATGTGGGCGCAATGGCTACGGCGCAGAATCTGCATCGATTGTTACTGCCATGTTGCCCAGCAGCGCCCACGAAGCGGTCAATGCGGACCAGGGGTAATGACGCTGCACCGCGCCCCAAGGATCGTCCAGCCAGACGCCCTGCTGGTCGTAGCCGACCACCAAAAAAGTGTGCTCGTAGGGCACGGCGCGCACAGTGACGCCGGCTGCACTCTGCCACTCCACTACCTGCTGTGGCTGCAGGCCATAGGTGGCCCAGATCATCACTGGCCTGCCACTGGCCAGTTGTTCCTTGATCCACGCCACGTCCTTGGCGCTATGGGCCAGGGCGGGGACGCCTAGCTGGCGCAATCCCCGAGCAATCGGCTCGGCATAGACGCCGTAGCCGGCCGGATAGAGACCGCCCACGGGATCGTTGATGCTGCTGCCGACGAAGCCCAGGTTAGGGTCTCCGCCCGAATCGACGCCCACCACCTCAAAAAGCTGTTCCCAGGCAAAGGTCCAACCATAGTAGGAGGCCAGGTCGGTTGCTGAGCGAAACTCGCAGTTCAGATTGCGTTCCTGTCGACCGCGCGGCACGTCCAGCAGGATCTGTAGCGGCGAAGGGGGGGCGCTGAGTATGGCCAGTTCATCGGGCGAAGGCAGCGATTGCGCCGCAGGGATCAGCGCCTCTTTATCCAAGGGGGCTGCCTGTAACATCCCAGCGACTAGTTCTTCGCTGGGTGTCCCGGCGAACGGAGCATCTGCTTCCCACTGGGAGGCAACCGGCTGAGCCACTGGCAATGGCTGCTCTTCCGGCTGTGCGTCGGCTGCCCAACGCAGCGCCGCCCACGCCAAGAGAAGCACGACAGCGCTGACACATAACCAGATGAGGCCAGCCAGAAAAAAGGGACGTTCCGTGCGTCGCAGCTTTTGCCAGCGAGTTGTCATAGAGCGGTTCACAGAATATCCTGACGCACCTACAACACCCGGAACTCGACCTCGGTGTCAGGGCCGAAGCGCACACGCGCCGGGTTGCTCAAGCGCGTGGGCTGGCGCGCGTTCAACTGCTCGCCCATCACAAAGGTATGGTTGGTGCTATCCAGATCCTCGATGAAGAACTGGTTGCCGCTGACCGTGATCTGGGCATGGCTGCTCGACACTTTGCTGTCAGGCAGGATGAAATCGCCATTCTTGCGGCCAATGACAAATGGGAACTTGTCGATGACCACCTCGCCCGTGGCGGGCGGGGAAGATGTCTTCAACACCGTCAGCCGCAGGCGCAGCGAGGGCGCCTCGCGCGGCGAAGGCTGGGTGTACGCGACCGGCGGACGGCGCAGCTCATCCTTCTGCTTTTGGGCGCGCTGATTTTGATAGACGCGATAGGCCAAAACGGCGATCACGAAGAAAAAGATCGCAACGAGCAGAAAGGGATTCTGGCGCAACGCGTGCGTCAGGCGCTGGAACAACGGTGGCTGCTTCGGGGCGCTGGGCGTGAAGGTGAAAATCTCCTGAGATTTCTTCCTGTCCCTGGTCTCCAACTCCAGCGACATAACATACTCGGACGGCGCCTGGTTCTTCTTCAACGCCAGCAGAGCGGGCGGCATAGGGATCTCCAGCTTGTTGACACCTTCGACCGCATAGATGCTGCTGCGCACAATGTCCTGCACCTTCTGGTTGGTCTCGCCTTCCACCAGATACCCCTGATAGAAGACGTCGCCGCACTGGACAGGCATTGCCAGGTCGAATACAAAGACGCCGCGCGCGTAGTCCGACGACATCGACTGGATGGCAAAAGCACAGCCCGGTGTCTCGGGTGGTTCGTGCTTGAACTCCTTGCAGGCCAGAAAGGTCTTGTCGCCCCTGGGGCAAGAGGTATTGTCGCTGCTCGCTTCCAGCACAAAGTCACTCGCGTCGACGGCCTTGATCTTGATGGTGTAGCTCCTGCCCGCCTGCAGATCCTCCGCGCTGAAGTCAGTCTGAAGCGCATCTCTCCCCTCAAGGTTGATCTGCAAATCGGTGACTACGTTCTTACCTCCGTCAGTCTCATCGACGTTGATAATCAGCCGGTCGATGGCTTGAGGATTGGCCAGCGAGAGGGCCAGTTGATACATGTTGTCCTGCGGCAGATAGCGTATCTGAGAAATGCTCATCGAGGCCGGCGGCAGCGGCGCGCTGTAGTCCTTGTCCGACTCGAAGGTGAACATGGTGGTGAGGAAAGCGTCCACGTCCCGCGGTTTGACCGCCAGCACGGCCTGCCCCAGTCCCTGGCGGGGGTAGACCTGAGCGCGCGCCACCAACTGCGCGTTGAGGCCCTCCATGATCGCCTGGAACATCGCGCCCAGCTCGGTTTCGCCGCCGATGGCCGAAAAAGCATTCGTGGCATCGGCCAGGTTGCGCAGCTCCGAGCTGTTGATGTTGGCGCAGGTGGCCCCGCACAGGCCAATGGTATGCACGCTGGTAGCGGACTGGCGCTGCGCCTTCTCCACCACGTCTTGCAGGGTGTGGATACTGCACGCATCGTTGCTCTCGGCGCTGCGCTGGTCACGGCCATCGGTGAAGAGAATGATCGCGCGGCGGTCTTGCGGCCGGGTGGCGTTCAGCTCCAGGCGATCGATGGCGTCCCAGATCGCGTCGTAGAGACAGGTGGCGCCCCCTGGCGTCACCTCCACCTGCTGGATGCGGTTGCTCGCCTCGGCCAGGTCGCCGGTGAAGTCGGTGATGATACGCCGGTCAGCGTCGAAGGCGATCACCGAGACGCGCGCGTTGGACGGCAGGCTGCGCAGGCCAGAGATGGCAGCCTTGCGCACCGGGTCGATGACGTTGGCCATGCTGCCGCTGGCGTCGATCAACAGAACCACGTAGATGTTGCTCTCCGGATCGCCCACGCTGGCCGGCACGGGCGCGCTGGCGCCGCCCAGCACCTGGATGGTGGCAGCCTCCAGGTTGGGGTCCAGAATCGGCCGCCCCTGCGCGTCGGTGACGACAAAGTAGACGTGCAGCCCTAGCGACTCCGCACCGGGCTCTGAAACCACACCCAGCACTTGAGGTCCGGGAGTAGTTTGAGCACTGGCCCTATGGAACCCCATCAGGAACAGCCCCAGCAGTACAGCGATTAGGACGAACAGCCTCTTGGTCATTGTGGACGATTCCCTTCTCTCAAGCTGTGTTCTTTTGCCTGGCAAGACCTAAGCCACTACTATTGCACCTGGGTTGTCGGGCATGGACGTCAGCGCTCATTGTACATAGGGCAGGCCATGTCGGCAAGGACAGCAGCTAAGAGATAAGCGTAGCGACCATTTCCAAGCCAGCCGCCGCGCCAGGCGGCGCCTGGCACTCCGATGGATCAATCAGCGGGATCGATCGGCCCACCCTCCAGTCCGCTCCGCTGCGCTTCGGGAGGCTGCGCACTCGTTGCACTCCTTCAGGCTACGCCCGGGGCTGCCGCAGGCGTGCGCAAAGACCGGCCGAGCGGCTAGGATAACACCCTTTGACGCTATTCTCAGGTTCGCCAGGTCACTGCCCCTCAGCTTGAACGATCGTCACAACAGCCTGGTGATCGACGACGGTGTAAACAAACGTGTAATAGCCAGGCTCCAGCTCCATCTTGCCGATAAGGTCGTTGGCAACCGTCGAACCAACGAAGCGCGTGCCGTCCTTGGTGATGAAGTTGTAGTTGCTGTATGCGCCAAACTGCGCCTTCAGGCGGCGGTAGGGCGTGGTTTCGCCGCGGGCAATGGCGCCGTAGGCGCGGCTGCCTGGCCCGCCAGCGCCGGAGCCGGCGCCCAGCCAAAAGGCTGTCATGTCCGTGTCCGTTGCGTTATGGATACGAATGTGGAGCTGTTCGTTGTTCATGGCAGTACAAGAGTTGAGCACGCAGAGAATCGCCAGCGCACACCAAAGCGCAGCGCGGCGGCGGACGAAGCCGACACGATGCGAGGCCTTCGCGAAGCAACGGGCGGCGCCTTCAGCCATCGTGCTCACCTGAGAGTTGCAGCAGATCCCGCACGATTTCGGCCAGGCGACCAGCAGATGCCGGGATCAGCCGCACGCGGCTGCCGGCCACAGGCACTGCCAGCCAGCCGGCATGCTCACCAGGCAGCGGGCCAGCCGGATCGGCGTACAGAACACGCACCCGTTTGGTGGTCTCGACTCGGCCATAGGTGACGGGCATGATCTGCACGCTGGCGCGCGCCTGGCCAGGCTGCAACGCCGCGACGAAGGCCGCAGCGCTGCTGGCCGGCACGCCCCATTGCCCCAGACGCCGCACCTGCGGGTCAGCCACCGCCTGGCGGGCTTGTTCGTTGGAGAGCTCGAACTCGATCCAAGGGGGAGATTGCGACGGCAATTGCATGGCCGAGGCCTGGCGCGCCAGCATGATATCGACCGATCGCAGCGCTGTCACCTGGTAGTCCTGGCCGTCGAAGCAGGCCTCGACCACCGCAGCGGCCAGATAGTGGGTCACGCTCTGCCGGGACTGGCCCGGCCAGTCCAGATTGGTCACCAACACGCACTGAGGAGCAGCCATCACAGCGGCGGCCATGCCGAGTTGCTCGTTGAGGCGGTATTGCACCGTGCCAGGGACGTGATCCAGCCAGCGATCACGCTCCAGCTCAGCGCGGCCCCGCAGGAAGACTTCTTCCCAAGGCGTCCCATTGGTCGGAAACAACCCCTTGCTTTCCAGCCCCAGCAGAGTCCGCGCGCCGGCCAGCGACAGCAGCGCCGCCATTTCAGCCGGGGTAAAGGTGACCGGATAGTAAATCGAACGTGTTTCCGCCATGACAGGTGCGCTCCTAGAACAGGTCGTCGAACCAGTCAATGGCTTGCGAAACACCGCTCTTCACGTCCTCAGCCACGCCCAACAACACGCCGCCGGTGTTGGACAGGGCCGATTCCACGAAGCCGCTGTCAAGCTGGCGCGTCCAGTACTGGATGCCGGCCTGCTGGCCGGTGAGCGGGCTGCTGGTGTCGCGCCCCTCGCGGCCCAGGTAGTCGTAGCCGGGTCCTTGGTTATGATAGTTGAAGAGATAGCCCGCGGCGTCATGCACCACGCCATGATAGCCCAGTGCGCTGTCGCCCAGGTCTATGGCTGCGTTGCCCGGCCCGACCAGGCCGCCGCTGGGGTTGAGCAACGCGCCGAACACCGGATCGACGCCCAACGCATCGCCCACCACCTTGCCGTAGCGCAGTTGCGTCGTGCTGCCCATGAAGCGATCATGCCAGGACTGGTTGACCGCGGCGATGGCTTCGTGGCCCTTGGCCGCGCCGATGCGCTCGGCCTCGCCGCGCAGCTCCAGGTAGCGCTCGTACTGCGCCTGCACGGCCTCGCGCGGCAGGCCTCTGGCCGCGGCGATCTGGTCCAGCGCCTGTTGCACCTGCTGAGGCGTGGGGTTGCCGGCCAGGGTCTCCATGGCGCTGTTGAGCTGCGCGCTGTCCGCGCCCTGCACCTGCAAGCCCACCAGCCCGTCCATGTAGGCAGGGGTGAAGATCTGGCTGGTGTCGATGGCTGTTGACGCTGAGCCTGCGGCAGGCCCCGCGGCGGCGCCGCCAGCCGCGCCGCCAGTCGCGCCGCCGCCCCGGAAAGGCCGCGCCGCCTCCTCTTCCGCCTGGCGGATGACGCGCGCGATGTCCAGCGTCACGGTGCGGGCCTGAGCCAGGGCCGCGGCCAGGCGCTGCATGGCCGGCAGCACCTCGCCGTCCATCTCAGCGAAGAACGCCGTGGAGCCGCGGCCCTGCCAGCCGTCTCCTTCTAACTGCCGCATGACCTGCCGCAGGCGCGCCAGCAATTCCTGATTGCTCTGCGCCTGACCGCCAAAACGGCTGGCCACGCTGGCCAGCGTGTCGTAGCGAGCTTGAATGATATCGTTACTCATAGTCACCTCACCATACTCGATTGCGCCACAACTTCCCTAGTTCACGATTCTCACGCAAAGCCGTCAAAAATGCCAGGAATCTCTGCCCTTTGCGGTCTTTGCGCCTTTGCATGAGACAACAATCGTGAAGTACTGAAATTCAGTAGTTCACGATTCTCACGCAAAGCCGTCAAAAATGCCAGGAATCTCTGCCCTTTGCGGTCTTTGCGCCTTTGCGTGAGACAACAATCGTGA
>JAJTXO010000010.1 GCA_021463315.1 Caldilineales bacterium
AGTGGTCGTCAGTGTCAGTTGGTTCATCAATCGTTCCTCAGCCGAAGTTCTTGTCCGTTGCAGGGATGTCCAGGACGAAGGGCATGGCTGCACCTCGCTTGCCATCGTCTCTGACCCGCAGTGTACCCCGAACCTGCGTCTCCGTCAAGCCGTTTCCATCCGCATCAACGCGTTGTCATAGACCATCAGCAGATCGGCGTCCTTCTGCACCACCCGCTCCGGCAAGCGCTGGGCCACGGCGGCGACACTTGCGCATGCGCGCAGTGCAGGTGTCACGGCATAGTCGCGGCGGTGCCAGGCGTCGCCAAAGCCGGCGCGCACGGCCTCGCTCCGCTCGCTGCGGAACACCTTGAGCCGGCCGCGGCCCTCGACGTGGGTGCGGAACTCGCGCAGTAACGCCCGCTCGCGCAGCCGCTCCAGGTCCTGGGCGCGGCCCGGATCGGGCACGTACCAGCGGCCGGCCTCGTCCTGCAGGAAGCTCTCCTCCAGGATCGCGCGCAGCTCGGGCAGTTGCTCGTGGCCGGCCTGGTGCATCTCACGGCGCAGCCAGAGGATGGCCGAACGCTCGTCGGCCACGGTCAAAGAGTTTTGGCCATCAGCATGGCAGGGGCTTACCTTTGTGGCCGGTGTCAATCGACATTCAATGACCGCCCGTCCCCGCTCGACCAGCTTGGCCACCTCCCAGCACGAGATGATGCTGACACCGAGCCCATCCCCCTGGTGCTCCTGGATAATGCGCAGCATGTCCTTGCTTGCCATCGAACCCTCATTGACCCACCATACCCAAACATGGGTATCGAGCAGGATCATTGCAGGGCGTCCCACTCTTCTTCGGCGACCGGCTCAAACGGCAGCTCGAACTTAAGAACAGTCCCCTTCAGGGTTCGCGGGCGCGCCGTTGGCGCCGGTCCTTTGCGCGCGCGTACAATCACTTCCACCAATTCCCCAGGTGGGAAAGGCAGTCCCTCTAGCTGCACGGTTCCGTTCTTGGATACGACCTTTTCAACGTTGTAGGTAGGCATCGTGCAATGCTCCAGGCCAGGCGCTGACATCGGGCGACGGCAACATGCAGGAGCCGGGCGTTCCTGCTGGCAGGATGATAGCACGGATCGCAGGTTTCGACAACTTGTCCACTCTGTCCCTGCCCAGGGGTGGTAGGGTTGGGCAGGCAAAGACCTCGCTCCACACTGTGTAGTTGATCCTGGCCTTGACCCGCTGCGGATGGTCGCAGTCCGTTCTTGCCCGGACCATGTGGGGATGCCAGGTCTCGTACATCCAGCCACATTCGGCCTCGACCTCGGCCAGGATGCGCCGGGCTTCAGCCTCGAACGCGGCCACGTCCACCGGGGTGTTGTAGTTGTAGGCGATAAAGGTGGCAGCCGGCGAGAGATCCACCAACACGGCTTTGCGCGCGCCCAGGCGCGAGATCGGCGTCTGTCCGTCGTAGATCACGCCATCAGCATCCACCCGGTAGCCCAGGCTCTCCACCGCGCGCTTGTCGCCGCACAGTTGCGCCGCCACGCCGGTCACGCCCGCGCCGTACCGCAGAAGCCATCGAAGACGATGTCGCCGGGGTCTGTGTAGGCGCATGATCGCCTTGTGCGGCGGCTTGGTGTGGTACGAATGCGCGCTATAGATCGGGTCGTTCTTGCCCTCGGAGACGTCGGCTGCGAAGGGCTCGCGGCTGTAGCCGTTGACGGCGTCGTCCGGCAGACTCAGGTCAGCCCGGATGGCGCGATGTTCCTCCTTCCACAGAGTGACGATCTCCGGCAGGAAGGGGTTGGGGCATGCGGTGTAGTACGGCGGGTCGGAGAGGGCGAGGATGGCCTCATCCTCGCCGATGGGAAAGCCTTCGATGGCGCGGAAGGTGGGGTCGGCCAGCATGGCGCACAGGCGCTCGACGGCGACCGAGCGGTCAGTGTCGTTGCGCTGGGTAGTGTAGGTGGCGCGTTCTTCGACGAGAAGGGGGAGTTGTTGGGGCATAGGGAGTATTCCCGGTGCTGATGATCGAAAAAAGACTTCGCTCTCGACGTAGTTTAGGCTTTGTAACCAGTTAGCAGCCAGATTGTAGCACTGGTTGGTGATAGGCCCAAGCTGTGCACATGGTCTTAGCTGCTCATCTTGTCACCTTACTTCATTACAGATATAATCCTCAATGGTTGACCCGCAATCTGCGAACAAAACTCGAGTATCAGTTCTTTGGACAGGTTGCCTCGTCGTCTTCGCAGTAACCTAAGCTCACTTTCATCCAGCCTTATGAGCATAACTCACTCACCTGGCTTGATACTCCGCTTCGACAATTGCATGGAAGAGGATCCTGCATGGCTATCTCTCTAGCCCTATATAACCAGTGTCGCACGATTCTGCTCAAGTGTCCTGAGTTCAGCAGCACTGAACAGCTTCGTTCTGTGTTTGTTACTCCGGAGTTGCGAATCTTCCTCAATGGATTACCGGATTGTGTAAGCGCATCGGACCGAGTTACCCAGACTATCGCTTACCTGTTACCGCTACGACTTATTGACAAGCGGTTCGTGTTTCCAGTCTTTCTGAGCATCTTGCGCGACAATCGAGACCACAACGATGAGTTACACGGACAATTGAAGGAACTAGTTGCAGCGGTAGATGAGGCTGTGCTGGATAGTTTGACAGTGCCAGTCATCATAGTAGCGATGAACCACACGCAAGCAAAGGAACTCTTCTCTGAAGAGATATTTGCGAATCCTTCCGTTACACTCGAAGAACGTGATCGCTTTAGGCAACTCCGGGAAATGCTACCTAAGGCTGAGTCAGTGGATATTGCGAGCCATTATGGGCCACAAAGAGAGTCATGGAAACCGTTTTTCCACGGTAACACGGAGATTTCGCAGGTAATCAGGAGTGTGGTAGATCATATCAATCAGACAAATCGTTTGCCGAGTAGTCTGCCCGCTTTGATACCGGAGTTTTTGTCGGATGAGTTCTTTTCGGACGATAAGAGTATCCGTAGGCCTGTGTTGAATAGACTCTCTAGCGCGGGAGGAGTTCTCGTCATTGACGCCGTGTCGCTGTTCCATCCTTTGGTTAGCCATCGTATTGCCAGTTCCGCTGTAAGCGGGATACGGAGGGTAGCCATTCTGGTAGTCTCCCCCATAGATGCGGGTACATTACCAGTTAATCTGTTGGTAGATGCAGTTTTGAACAGACGGATGGAAACGACACTGGCTCGCTTCGAAGAGGATCTTGACCGATTCTGCGAAGTCGGCGCTGGCAATTTGACGGCAATTAGGCGCTGGTTGTTCACGATCCTTCCCGATGCTGCTGCAGGCGTTCGCTCTGACAGACCCAACCCGACCAATCTCAGTCTGTTTCGGCAGAGTGCGGCCAGAGAACCACAGGGCATTCAGCAGGCCTTCTATGGCGGAGGTGTCGTTCGATGATCATAACCTTCTATTCCTATAAGGGCGGAGTTGGTCGTAGTATGGCACTTGCCAACCTTGCCGAGTTGTTCTATCAGGCAGGCTTTCGCGCTCTGATGGTCGATTGGGATTTGGAAGCGCCCGGTTTAGAGCGTTTCTTCCCTGTGATCGAGCCACAGCAAGTAACAACAAAAGCTGGTGTTATTGACATGTTGATCGACTACAAGGTGCAGATGGCATCGGAATCGAGCCACGAGTCGATGTTGGAATCCTGCAATCCACTTCGGTACATCACGGAGATCTATCCAAACCAGCCCGGTTCTGGTGGACTCTTCCTGATTACGGCGGGAAGGCGCAGAGAATCGCACTTCTCAGAATACGCACGCTCTGTTTTGAGTTTTGACTGGCAGGATTTCTATGAAAACTGGGAAGGGGAACTCTACTTCGACTGGTTGCGTGAACAGTTTGATCCAATTGCAGATGTTACGCTCATTGACAGCCGGACTGGCGTTACTGAAATGGGAGGAGTTTGCACGTACCAGCTTGCCGATGTGGTCGTTATGTTTTGTGCCGGAAACCAGCAGAGTCTAGAGGGTACATTCGAGATGGCTCAAAACTTCGCGAGCGAAGTCGTGAAGGACTTGCGTGGCGGGCGTTTGCTTAAGCTAGTAGTGGTTCCAGCAAGAGTCGAGGACAGATCAGAAAAGGACTCCTTTGCGGAGTTTCAGAGTGAGTTTAAGGCCCGGTTCAGCCGTGCCAATTTCGGGATAGATGTCATGCCACTTTCGGTGGAAGAAATGTGGGACCTCAAAATACCCCATGTACCATACTACGCTTTCCGTGAACGAGTAGCGGTGCGCGAAAGCTCAAACAAACGCCATGAAGACATGTACTCGGCATTCGTCGGTCTCTTCAACCAGCTTTCTAGCCTAGCACCTGACAGTCGTTCACTTTCATCACTTTCACTGGTTGGCCGGCTGGAACGACCACGAGGACAAGCGTTGCTGTTGAACTCCGAAGGCAAGGGTTACCCTGTTTCGGGGGTCAGAACCCTTATAGGTCGCTCTAGCAAGAGACATAACTTGTATCCAGAGCTAGATTTGTCTGGCGAGGAATTTGGCCATACAGTCAGCAAAATCCACGCTCAGATCACTCATCTTGCAGACCAATGGTACCTCGAGGCACTGCCCGCAACAAACGGCACAGTTGTGCAGGAAGAACTGCTGAAAACTGGAATGAAGAGACGTCTTCAACACGGGGATGTCATCAGATTTGGAGGCGTTGTCCTCACATTCCAGATTTCGAACGACCGCAGTCAAGGGGGTAACACCGGTCAAGTGTGAGGTTGACCAACTGCTTATGCTTAACAGTTGGTCTACTACCTCGTAGGTCTCAATATCACATATACCTTGGGGATACTTCGTTAGGGAACCCCATAACGCCGATTGATGACGGAGCGAGCGATGCGGCCAATCATTAACCTGATACTTACTACAGTGTTACTATGGTTCTCAGTTGAAGTCCTATCCAGCGCGGGACACTCCATCGGATTGCACAAGGACAACACCATAGAGATCTTAGTGCACATCGGTCCTCTTGAATCAGTTTCAAGTGCCAAAGCAACTGACGCGCCAGAGACGGAACAGCAGACTGAAAGATTTCGTGACTCCGCGACAAACACGGTTAAGCCAATCACGCTTGATGAAAAGGCGGTAACAGTCGATGGCGCGGTAATCGCTCTCATATTCGATGTTAGTTCGACAGATCAATCAGTGCTAGATCAAATTGTCCAGGCAGTCGAGCAATTGACAGTCCAGGGGCCTTACCTAGACAAAAGCACACGCAAAGACTGGCTGGCCATATATGCCCCGGCCTTCGGTGGTTTTCAATTTGTACTGCCGTGGACCAACGATTATAATAATGTGTTCAATGCTACATATCTCTACCAGAACCCTGGTGGCCTCACGTCGCCACTTGCGCAATTACTGAAACATGCCTTGGCTGATCTTGACTCTGCAAGCGATGCAAATCCCGAAAGCGTAACGAAATCGATAATTGTCTTCACTGACAACGTGTCACAACTGAGCGAAGAAGAACTGAACGAAATCGCCACGAACGCCAAAAAGGTTGGTGTACGGATCCATGTGGTCCGAGTTGGATCTGAAGATGGTTCGAACGGCACTGAAGAACTTGCTACGCTTACCGGCGGGATTCTGGTAAATGCATCGGATGTTGAACTCCGAGCACAGCAGCTTGCGCAGGTTTATAGCGAGGCAACAGCTACCTTGCCAAGTCCCCCAGTTGTGAATGTAGTGGACATGATTGTGGACAGTGACGTACGGACATCTTGGGTCAGTTTGATGGCGCTAGTGATGGCGCTAGTGTCACTTGTTGTCGCCTTGATCGTCTTGATACGCAAACCCCAGATTAGACAACTAGCTTCCGAGATGATGACAGGCACTGTCAAGAGTGTCACCCAACCCTTTGTTCTTAATCGCAGAAGCTCACAGGCTGGACCCGCAAGAGCACGTTTGGTTGTTATGGAAGGAATGTCGTCGCTTGCATCGACAATTCTACTGCACGGTAGCGCTACTCGTATTGGTCGAGACCCGGCGCTGTCGAATGTTGTTCTGGAAGATCCTCGTGTGTCACGTTATCACTGTCGGATTGCCGAGGAAGCTGATGGCACGTACAAAATCTACGATGAGGGCAGCACCAGTGGGACGTACGTCAACTACGCACCGGTTGGACTGATGGGTGTTCTGCTTCGAGATCAAGATGTGATTCACGTTGGACCAGTTGGCTTACGCTTTGAGTTGCTAGAGAAATCGTCACTGCCTGGCCAAATAAGCTCAACCTCTTTTGAAAGACGTACCTGGGGTGATCCTGAGAGTGCTATTGATGAGATACCTGACGACGACCTCGATCATACGACGCCGTTCAGAGTGTGACATTTTGGCATCCCTCAACACGCCTTGTAACAGACGAAACCAGGTGACTCAATGACCGAACTCGCTCCAGGAAGTTCAATAGGACCATATCCCTACCGGATTATCAGAGGGTTGCGAAAACCGACTGGCGGCATGTCCAACGTCTATTTGGCATCTGTGGAAGACGCTGAGACCAACCAGCCGCAAGGCGTCGTTGCTGTCAAAATCATGGCAACCAGGGATTCAGATGGTCTGTTCCTTCGGACTATGGAGAATGAGGTCGAGCTTTTGCGAAGTCTGAAGCATCCAGGTATTGTGCGCCTCTTTCCAATCCAAAAAGAGGGTTTGCGTAACTTGCCCTATATGGCCCAGGCTAATCTTTCCGGGCACCCGTGGTTCTCGGTAATGGAGTATCTTGGTGGCGGTTCACTGGCGGAGCTAATTGAGCAGAAGAACACGTTGGACATCGGTCTGAGTCTCGAGATCGTTCGCAACCTAGCAGCTACTCTGGACTACCTCCACAGTCGTCAACAGGTTCATCTAGATATCAAACCTGGGAACATACTGTTTCGAGGTGCGCCCTCATTAGATGGATTAGTACAACCAGTACTGATTGATTTCGGAGTTTCCAGAGCGGTTGGTCAGAGTGGGCTGGAAGCAGGCACCCTTCAGTGGTCCTCTCCAGAGCGAATTCCATCCGAACCTGTTGCAGGGTTACATGGGTTTGGAGTTCGTCCACATCCATCAATGGACATCTATGCGCTTGGTGTTGTGCTCTATCAGATGGTCACGGGACGTTTGCCATTTGAAGGGCGGACACGTAAGGACATCACTCCGTCGATCTTGGGGGGCACTCCCGTAGCACCATCAGAACACCAACCTCTTGTTAAACCCGAATTGGACGAGTTGATTCTCTCGATGATATCGAAGGATCCTAGCAAACGTCCGACTGCAGGGGAGGTTGCAATTGCCTCAGAGGTGCTAGCTATTCGTTTTGGCTACAGTCACCCGTATGGCCAGCTTTCAATCGCCAATTCTGCGAGGGCACCGGAATTGAACATGGAAGGCAAGGTTGTGTCGAAAGGTCGGCTGGCGATAGTTGCTTTGATTATGATCCTGGCAGCTGGGACGCTATTCCTCTTCTCCCTTCAACCATGGAAAACCGAGACCGTTGTAATTCCTTCACCCAATCCTTCAACACTCTTCGTGCCATCAAGAGAGACCGAGCAGTCGATCAACACCATGCAGGCATCACCATTACCCAGCGTTGGCTCACCGGGGCCAACTACGTCAACTTCCAAGCCTCCTGGCTTTACGAGAATGCCGACCGTCGGCCCTACCGTGACTCTTATTCCCACTCGGACGCCGGTACCCAACGGTACACGATAATCCAGATAGCCTGTTCTACGCACTACTAGACTGGCTCGCTCAGTATAGTTATTGCCCCATTCTGGGCACTCGCCGAACTGGGAAGCTCGTTTTTCTCTCGGATTGTGTCATATGGCCAATACGCCCTTTTCTGATCAAGATATGGACCTCGGGTTTCTTTCGGATGCTGGACGTAGCGGCAAACGAAACGAAGATGCTGTTTCTGTCTTTAGCGTTAGTTTGCAGGAACGGTTCAAACTGGCCGCACCAATCACGGTGGCCGTTGTTGCTGATGGAATTGGAGGTAGCAATGCAGGCGAGGTGGCAAGCCGGATTGCTATTGACATGTTCCGTCAGGTTATGATGAGCGATCCGGAGACTCCAATTTCCGAGCGTCTTGAGCAGGCCGTCATTGCGGCCAATAACGAGGTTGTTGATGCAGCTTGCCTAGAAGCAGGACTTCGGGGAATGGGCACAACAATTGTTGCCGCAGCAATAGATGACACCACGCTTTTCTTGGTACACGTTGGTGACAGTCGAGCTTATCTAGTCCGTGAGAATGTGATATTCCGATTGACACTCGATCATACTTGGGCGCAGGAAGCCATAGACATCGGTCGGTTAACGCCAGAAGTGGCCAGGATTCATCCCAATCGTAACGTAATTAAGCGCTTTCTTGGTATTGATGATGAAGTCAAAGTCGACCATCAGATTATTGATGTTTCACAACCCATCGATGAGAACGAGTTGGGTACCCATCGCGTAATAGACAGGCTACCCCTGATGCAAGGCGATATGGTACTTCTGTGTAGCGACGGCCTGACAGACGAGCTATCAGATGAAGAAGTGGAACATATTGTTGCGAAGTACTCCAATCGAAACAGCCAGATTATCGCGCAGCATCTCGTTAGTGCCGCAAACTCACACGGCGGAAGGGATAATATTACGGTTGTTGTTATCAGGCGACTGGATGTCACTGACTTGTCACAGCCACCAAGACCCGCATCTTTCCTCGATAAGGCCAAGTCTTATTTGAGGGCGCATCTTTCATAACCGAGAGCGTTGAGGCATATCTGCTGCTTCCAGGTCCACAACATGTCATCTCCTCCAATCCCGTTTTATACCCGGCTTAGAACAATCCTGCTCAAGTGTAACGAGTTTGACAGCGATTCCTCCCTCCGATCTGTGTTTGTTACAGCCGAGCTTGTGCCTTTCCTCGCCGGTGTGCCTGAGGCGCCAAATCGCGGAGCGAGAGTAGATGCACTGTTAGCCTATCTATATGAAAAGCGTCTTAGTAACGGGGACTGGGTTTTGCCGTACTTCTTGTCCGGTGTGCGAGACCGGTATCACATAGCTGACGAACGAAGAACCGAGCTAGATATGGTCATAAAGGATCTGCCAGTTGACCGCAAACCACGCGGTACAATCTCAGCACTTGGAGAACCAGAAAACCGCGTATCAGCGGACCGTGTCGAGGCACATGATGCAAGTGACAAGGTCACCGGCGAAATCATGCTACTTGACCAAGCTCCTCAAAATGAGCAGAATTTGGCTAATGGGCTGGTGAGTCAACGCCGTAGCTACTTTGTTGTCATGACAAGCGCGCTGATTGGATTCCTGACCGGCGTGCTGGGCAACTTAATTGCGTCTTGGATACAAAAAGAAGCCTTGCACGATACATACACACCCATTAGTCTGGTCATCATAGGCTTATTGACTGTCGCTGGACTGATTATCGGAGTTGTTTTACAGCGCCGCTAATAGGATCATCTTTGATTCACAGTGTGCAGAGCCCAACATCAGACTGACATCATGTGCGACTTACCCTAAGAGTCAAAAGAGCAATGATCACTGCGTCAGATCCATGGGACGGTCGGTGAACGATCATCTTCAAACAAGAATCGGTCAATGCCCAACTAACGGCTATGGTGGTCGACAGCAACCAGGAAGTCGCGAGCCAGGCCGCGGCGTAGTTGGTCGTGGCACCACTGGTTGTAGAAGTTGCGCAGACACTCGTAGCAACTGGTTTCCGGGCCGCACTCGCAGCCGGCCATGCGCTCCCAGGCGACTCTGACGATGGCCGGCAAGGCGTTGGCGATGCGGCTCACGTGGCCGGCGCCGCCCGGCACATTGTCGAACAGTACGATGGCCGGCGCCAGGCCAAACTGGTAGGGATAGAGCGTCCCATCCAGGTCGTCGCGGGGGATGCCCAGCGTTTCGCTGGCACCTTCCAGCAGCGCGTACAGCGTGGAGAGCCACAGGCTATCGTCTGGTTGAGCAAGGGGACCAGTAAAGCGCAGCTCCAACACATCGGTGATGAACTCATGGCCCAGGTGGTAGGTCTCCAGAGGACCGGAGCAGGGCTGTCCGGTGCGCTGGTTGACATGCGCCTGCTCGCGGCGCGACCGTCTGCCGACCGCCACCTGCGGGGCCGGCTTTGACCAGCCACACCAGGTGCAAACGCGAAAGCCCCCGTTCAGATAGCCGCCGTTGACCAGGGCCAGCTTGCCGTAGCGCGAGTAGCGCCGGGCAACTTCGATCGCGTCACCGGAAAGCTCGTTGACCGGCATCAGTGGTGGGACTTCCTCGTCTGGGGCAGGCGCGTAGTCTGAGAAGTAGATGCGCGAGGCATAGAGACGCTGCGGCCGGCGTTCGCCGACAGCCGAAGCGTCGCGGCCGGCGAGGAAGCCAAACTCCGGGATCAGGAATTGCCCATAGCGCCTGGGCCAGCCGAACAGGTTGGCGCCGCATACCTTGCATTGGTTCTCTAGCGGCGCAGGCGAGCGATGGAAGCGGCCGCACTGCGGGCAGACGGCATAGTGGAAGGTGCGCCAGTCTCGTCCCGGCATACGGTACAGCCCGCCGCCGGTCCAGATGTGCTTGGCGGCCACCACCTCGCCGCCCGGCGCGTACTCAGAGATGGCCACCCGCAGGTCGCGCTGCAACTCGATCTTGGCGGCCTCAGGAACCCAGGGGATATGGCCGGTGCGCAGTTCGACCACATCGGTGGGGAAACCATAGGCCGGCAGGACATTGCGACTGCCCAAGAAGCCCAACAGCTCGCGATTGCGCACGGTGCGGGCAACGTTCTGGAAGTGCCCGGCGAGGCTGTATTTCTTGTTCTTTGCTGCCTCTTCCTCCAGTTGAGCATATAGTCCCAGGTCGCCATCAACCTCCTGCACAGCCTTGTCCAGAATGCCGTCGCCTTCGTCGCTGGTTAGCAGGGGCAGCCAGTTCCAATTGTCGATCCCCAGAGTCTGATGCAGATCGGCCGGCACGACACGTTGCAGCGCTTGCAAAAGTACGGGCGGACGAGCGGCGATGTACTGCTGCAACAATGCGGGACCCGAAGGTCGGCCATCGTCGGGTTGGAAGAAAGTGCCAACCGTGCCGAACAACCGCTGGTGTTGGTCAGAAGCCCAGCGGAAGAATGCGGCCAGAAACAGCGAATGGGCATGGCGGCGCACGATCTTCTCGTTGCTGACCGTCACCGTGGGCGGCAGGATGCGGCCAGATACCAGGCGTTCCGGCCGGTTGAAGTGACTCAAGTCGTGGGAACGGCGCTGGGCATAGGTCAGCACCAGCGCCACGGAGTCGGTGCGCCGGCCCGCCCGGCCCGCCCGTTGGATGTAGTTGGCGGTGGTTGGCGGCACGTTGCGCATCAGCACGGCCTGCAGGTCGCCCACATCCACACCCAGTTCGAAGGTGGTGGAACAACTGAGCACGTTGATCTCGCCGCGGATGAAGCGATCCTGCACCCGGCCGGCTTCCTGCGGAGTCCACTGGGCCGTGTGCTCCTCGGCGCTGATGGGGATCGGCTCTAGGGTGGTGTAGAGGTGTCGATAGTGGTTGTCGGCCCAGGCCCCTTGTTGGGCGTCCACCCGTTCCAGCGTACCATCGCAGCCGTTGGCCGGGCAGACGCCGTCCAGGCTGACGTAGGAGACGTTGTGGCAGCGATTGCAGCGATAGACCGGCAGCTTGGCCTCGATAGCCGGAACCCACTCCCAGAAGCGATAGTCCAGACGATGAACTACACCTGCCTTTGGCCGCTGCTCGGTCACCAGATAGGGACGCAACGGCGCTCCCTCGGTGGTCAAAAAACGCCAAATGCCGGGGAGTGCTTCCTCGGCCGCCTTGCGCGCCCGGTCGTCCGGCATACTGGTGCGCCGCTGCAGGAGTCGGGCCAGGAAATCGACGCGGCGGTTGCTGCCGCGCTTGGGTCGCCAGCCCAATACACCTGGGCCCTCTCCCACGTACTCCTGCATGAAAAGCTCGACGTTGCGCGGGGCAAAGGCCTGATCGCGCGGGTCGACGTTGGGCGGATAGGTCACGGCCCCTTGCTGGCGCAGCGTGTTGAGCAGCACGACCATCAATTCCCAAGCCTCTGATCGGCTCAGGTTCCACGGCGATTCTAGCAGTGCAGGCGGCGGCTCCCAACGAGGTGGCTGTACCAGACGGAAGTGCAACAGACCCAGCCCCTCGAGCCCGATGCGATAATCCAGGGCTACGAATTCCTGCGCCAGCCAGCGAGCCACGCGATTCTTGCGCTCGTCGAAGCTCTGCTCCGGCCCAAACATGGTGGCTGCCTCGGCCTGAGCCAGCACGCGCGTGGCCAGATCGTTCTGGCGCAGCCGGCCGGCGCTGCCATCCGGGTCTTCAGCCAGAGCCTTGATTATCAGGCGGCGGCGCAGGACCTGCCGGTAGGTGCGCTCAAGGTAGGGAGCAAAGAAGGCTGCATCCTGCCGGCTGTCGGCAAAGATCAGCAGCTTGCGCCCCTGACCGGGTAATAAGGCCACACGGTCGTCGCGGTCGGGCGGCAGCAGTTGGTAGAAGGTAGTGCTCAGCACGCTGACCGGCGCGTCCTGGCCGGTCAGGAAGCGAAAGACGATGCCGCTGGGGCTGCGCGCGCCGCAGCCAACGCAGTAGTTGAGGCCGTTGCGCGCGGTCGCTCGCCTCTTGCTCCCCTGCTGGTCGCTGTCGCCGCGCACCACTCCTTGTAGGTTCACCACTTTTGTCGTCGGCTGGCACTGGCACGGCGGTCGCCCTTCAGCCGCCGACGCCAACGCGCCGCATCCCAGGCAGACGACGGTCGGATCCAGTTGTTCGGCGTTGAGCGTGTCGGGCAGCGCGTCGCCGGCCGCGCCGCTGACCACCGCCTCGTCCTCGTCCGGCTGCAACACCTGGTCGCTGAGCACAAAATAGGATGCGCCATCGTCAAGGCTTTCGCTGCGCGTGCCCGGTTGGCGCAAGACCTCAACCAACGCGCTTCTTTCCCTGCGCTCCTGCGTCACGCGTCCAACAATGTAGGCGGTGCCGCAGCGCGGACAGGTGGCCATCTCGAACACCCAGGCCGAGCAGTGGGGGCAGGTCTCGTGGCGCGTGAGGAAGAAGCGTGGCTTGCCTTCGTCGGCATGGGCTGGATGGCTGCTGTTCAGGCAGACGAAAGCGCCTTCCAACGCTCGGGCGAAGACATGATAGCGGGCCGGCAGCAGCGAGACGTTATCGGGCTTCGACCGGGCGCGTACGGCCAACTCCACCAGATGGACAACCTCTTCAGTCGTGGCGTCCAGGTGCGGACTGGCAGCCAGATCGGTCAGCGCCCGCGGTGTGTCCAAAGTCTCGCGCAAGGCGTGCAAGCGCGCGTCGCCTTTCAATAAGCTGTGTAAGAAGCGATTGATGGCGTCGTGGCTGTCCTCAGCCGTGGCCGCGGCGCGCTCGGCCTTCTGCACGGTTTCAGGGGGAGCAGAAGCTTCCACAGCCACTGCGCTCAACTGGGAGACAGCTTGTTCCTGGGCAACAGCATCAGCCAGGGCGCTATAGAGCCGGCCGCTCCCTTTGCCCCACGGCGCGTCGAGTTCTGCCATGCGCTCGCGCGTGCCCTCGACCACATCCTGCCGCTTGGGCTCAGCCTCTTGCCACTCAAAGGTTTCGCCGAATATCTCGCTGGCGAAACGCGCGACGGCCGAAAAGTCTTCCCTTCCTCGCCCCAGGGTGGCGCTGGTGGCGATGCAGCGCAGCCGTCCCGGCTCACTGCCGACGACACGGTCCTTGAGCCGGCGTAATAACATGGCAATCTCGATGCCTGACGCGCCGTCGTAGATGTGAGCCTCGTCCAGAGCGATGAAACGCCAGAACTGGCCGGTGTCGCCGTCGAAGAACTCGCTGTCCTTGGGCCGCAGCAGCAGGTACTCCAACATGGCGTAGTTGGTGATCACGATGTGCGGCGGGCTTTCCCACATTTTCTCGCGGCTGATCTTCTCGTTGCGCAAGATTCGATCGCTGGGGAACTGCTGACGAAACTGATCTTCAGCCTTCTTCTGTTCTGTCGGGGTTTCGCCGGTGTAGCGGCCGAAGGTGATGTCGGGAAAGTGGCCCAGCAGCCGGCGCAGGCGCTTGAGCTGGTCGTTAGCCAGGGCGTTCATGGGATAGAGCAGCAGGGCCCGCACTCCAGGCTGCCGAAGCAGCCCAGTCTCGCGCTGGCGCAGCAAATGATCGAAGATCGGGATCAGGAAGGCTTCAGTCTTGCCGCTGCCGGTGCCCGTGGCCACGACCACGTTGCGTTCTTGGGCCGCCACCTTCTCGATGGCCTGATCCTGGTGCAGGTAGAGCGGTCGATCCAGCGGTAGAGCGTCGGAGCAAAGCTGGCGGAAGTCCCGATGCAGTACCCCTGCGTCGATCAACTCCGCGATGGAGCGGCCGTGGTAGAAGGGCGGCGCCGCCTCCAAGATCGGGCCGCGCACCAGGAAATTGGGACTATCCAACGCTTCCCAGAACTGCCGGCGCAGATCCTCCTCGCGAAAGAAGTAGATCGTGCGCAGGTAGCGAGCGTAGTCGTCGCGGATGCGCTGCGTGGCTTGCAGTGGGTGGATCGGACGGGTCATTCGACAACTCCTCGTTCATGCCCAAAGCTGTGCGGGGCGGTTCAGGAAAAACTCCAGCTTTCTGGTCTGTGGAACGCTTCGCCTGACAGGGGAAAACCCAAATACCTCTCCCTGGTGGGCGATCTTTTTGTGTTTGTTGTAGAGCAGACCTTCGTCACGTGTGGCGCAACAGCAACACGCGGAGCAGTGGTAGATTGTAGCGTCGTCGGTGAAGAGCACCTGACGCCGGCCAACGTCGATCATCACCGGCTCCGAGTCTTCGCCTGGACGCAGCACAACGTGCAGGCGATAACCCTGAGCCAGATCTGCAAGGGGCGTCACGGCAGGATCGTCACGGTTGGGGCCTTCGATGCGCTCGATACGGCCCCAGCCAGCCTGGCAACGCACCCACTGACCCGGACGAACGAACTTGATTGGCACTCTGTCGGGCCGCGCTTTGGCTAGTCGCTCCCACAGCCGTGTCACCAGAGGCGTCACAGGCATGTCATCCAACACACGAGTCGTAAACGCCAGGTTGCTGTCCAGCAGGCGCAGAGTGTCCGCTTCCGAAAGCTTGCCTTCCTCGGCCCATGCCAGAATCGCCTTCACGGCCGAGGGTTCGTTCTTCTTGATGAGGCTTAGCGCAGCTCTCAATCGCAATCGATCATCGGCCACAGCCAGCAAAGCCTCACAGCTTGGCGCTGACTGAAATGCTATCTGAGGAACAAGAGACAGGTATGAGTTGAGGCTTTCATCGCTCAACTGACCGCTCTGATGGGCGTCGAGTATCTCCTTGATCCGCTCGGCTCGGTACAACTTGTAACGCATCGCTTTTACGGTGGGAATGCTCGCCTCCAACCCATCTGTCAGAGTCATCAATTGCTGAACTGAAGCCAGATGGACATGCTCATAACAGAGCTGGATGTCTTGCTCGACGCCAGACTGATCGTCCAGCGCCTGTCGAATCAAGATTCGTTCGCAGCGTTCGTCAAACGATAGCGATGCCTCGTCTCTCCCATCAACAAGCTCCGCCAACCGTTGCTCCAGATCGCCAACCTGTACCTCGATGACGTTTTCTGCGCCGACCGTCGGCCGCTCCGGCTTTGTCTCCGGCAACCAGGGATCGCGCACGGTGAACTCGGCCAGATAGTTGCCGGCGGTCAAGGCGCCGGCGACCAGATGAGCAACGTGCTCCTGACGGGCGTCGTCAGGCAACGCAATGCCGACGGGATCGCGCCAAGGACAGGTCTGTGGCCAGAAGCGCACATAGCGCCCTCTCAACGGGACCTCAGGCTGCCACCGCAGGTGCAGATGGAGTCCATCCTCGGCCTCACGAGGTACGGCCGTCACTTCTCGGACGCAGATGCCTTGCCGGATGCTGAGCGCGAGCAGTCGAACTTCCTCGTGGCCCGGCAAACCCTGCACCACCAGTCGAGCTCGTGACAACGCCGAGCGCGATTGACGTATGCTGTCAAGCGCCATTCGCAGATCAAAGCGGCAGAAACGCGACGTCCCGGATGAGATCTGCGCAGATCCTTCCCAGATCACATCCTCCTCGCCGGTCAAGAACTTCAACTGAACAAATATCTGCAGTTCATCCAGCGCAGGCAGCTCGACGATCAGGTAGGGGAACTCACTTTGTTCTAGTTGGCCCAGGCTGATTGGATCCGGAGCCTGGCTGAGCCAATTGGAACGGGCTAAATCTGCCGGATCCAGCACCAGCATCCAGCGCAACCGCCGAATGGGCACGCGGATAGGCAGATAGACATTGCGGCCAGGTTCCAGCGCATGCACAAGCCGCAGAGGAGCCTCGGTCCGGTCGGGAGGCACTTCGATGCAATAGTAGCGCGCATCTTCGTCCTCGACTGCGAGCTCAAACCCATAGGAGGGCTCGTGCTGCAGGAACTGAAGCTCGCTCCTGGCGTCGGTCTCCACGATCAACTCCACCGGCAACGCGCCCCGTTGGGGATCGGGAAGCGCCACCTGTTCGTGTCCGGTCAGACCGAGCCGAGACGCCATCCGCAAGCGCAGCTCCTGCGCCATTCCCAACGGCCCACGCACCTTGATGCGGAACTGTCCAACAGGGGCTGAGCCCAAAAGGCGCGGAGCGCTCAGAACCATTTCGATGGCGCCATCCTTCCACTGCATCTCAGCCTGCAGCTCGTCCAGAGTGAAGGCGACGCGCCGAGATGGTTCTGCCTCCCACTCGTTGCGTAGCTCCAGGCGCCACCGTCGCAGGGCGCTGTCGGACTTGTCAGCGCCTGGCCAGGGGATACGCAGCCTGGGCGGCTCGCCCACAAACAGTAGGGTTTGTTCTGCCAAAGGCTCGACCTGGGAACCACCAACTAACCCCAGCATGGACAGGCCTTCTACCGCCCGCACTTCGAGCGCCTGCCGTTGAATTCCATCCTGCCAGATGAACTCGCAGGCGCCGGCGAGGTCTATGGCGATCGCATGCCAGTCATGCCAACCCCAAGGTAAGCGCGGCAACTGCTCGCGCACCAACTGGTCGCGATGCGGGTTCGTTCCCAGCGTCACATCGGGCGCCGCGATCACCCATAGCACCTGGCCTGGCAACAACCGAGTACCGCCGATGGTGATCGGCGTTTGCTTGCCAGGATCGAACACCATCAGCGGGCAGCGCTCGCTTGGACCATCCAGACGCCACTCCTCTAGCAGCCGGTCATCAGCAGCAAACAGTTTGGCTGTGTAGGTCGGCGCAGGCGTTTCCAGCGGGAAATTGACCGCTTCCGTCTTGAGGTACATGTCGACCCGGCGCACGCGTACCGGCACAGGCCGGATGTGATCGCCGGACTGGATCTCCCAACGTAATCTGCCCTGGCCCTCGAGTGCGGAGATCTGCTGTTCTGGTAGGTGCAGGTACACACCGAGTGACCACGGGTCCAGCAGCATCTGCGGCCGCCGCAAGCGCGGTCCGGAAATCTGATCGGTTCTGGTTTGCCCGACGCTCTCGACCCATGCTTGGTAGCTGTCAATGACGGCCTGGCGCAAGCCTACTTCGCCAGCCAGCGGAACTACTCCATCGGCAACGTACTCGCTGGCCATCTGGCGACAGCGCTCGACGAAGTCTTCAGCAACACGACCGCCGTATTCCAAGAAGCGCAAAACCGGTTTATCAACGAAGTGCTGCGATGACCTTGCCAACCATTCGTCGATCAATTCCGGCGTGCTGAGACCTGCCATTTCCGGCCTGACGATCGAAGGTTGCAGCATGTGCTCAAAAAAGTCATGTAACGAGCGAGTCGGGACACCTCCGTGACCGAGAATCGCTCCAACATAGCGGTGGCCTGCGAACTCGTGTGTGAGGCCGTAACTACGGCAAACCCTCTCGAAAGCCTGCCCCCACGCAACCGTGTAGTTGCCATCATTGGGCAAATTGGCCCCTGCACACACGCCGCCCCAGAAATCCCCTCGGTCGTAACTATGGCCACCTTGGAAGACCAAGTACGCGGCAAAAGCGCTGGGGTATCGACGTTCGATCAATCGAACGGAGTCTTGCGGGCCTGCTGAACGGATCAATTGGGCAATAAGGCGACCGATATCCTGAGCATCTTCTGCGGTGAGATCGAGCTCACCGATCAGATCGACGCCAGCCAGTTGTTGTTTGAGGGTGTTCTCCCAGCTCTCCAGAGTCACCACAGGCCCAATCCTCCTTACCAATCCAACGAGATGCGTACTCCGTTGCCGTCATGATCTGCCAGCTTGCCAACCATCAACGGCGCAAAGCGCTGCCTGAACTCCTCCAGCGAGCAGGGCGTGCCATCGTCGGCCGGGGCTAGCGCAGATCCTCGGCCATCCCGGCCAGTCGCTCCAGGCCTTGCAGCGTAAAGAAGGGATCTGCCAAGCCAGCTTTCGCTAGAACGGCCAGGTTGGCCCGGGTTCCCGCAGGGAGGGCGTCGACAAACATAGCACGTTCTCCTTGTCTACATCGAAGAACAAGGCCCAGAAATTCGCGCTAAAGGCCGACAGGCGCCGGCTGGAGGTAAGTATCTGAACGATCTGTTGTGGAGGAATGCTGGTGAGCATCCAGCGCACCGCGCGCAAGTCGCCATGCTCCAAGAGTCGTTCGATGACATACTCTGGATGTGCCTCATAGTCGATCTGAGTTGGATCGACATCCCAGAAGAAGCGATGCGTGAAATCCGGCAGCCTGGTCATAACTTCAATCCGGTTCCTCTCTGGCAATCGCTGGCGTTAAGGTCCAGGTGGGCTGGATCGTATTCTTGGCAATGCGGCCACAGGCCGCCAGGGATGCCGGCGATAGCCATGGCTGATCGGTGTGTGCCCATCGGATGCCAACAAGGCTGCGGGCAGAGGGATTATAGTATAGCACCGATCAGGCCAACGCCCAAGCTCGCTGCTCCTGCCACTGGGCGACGATCTTCGGCAGGAAGGGGTTGGGGCTGGCGGTGTAGTGAGGCGGGGTAGCCGGTGGCCATGTGAATGGCGTTGATAGGCAGATCGGCCCGGTCCTCGATCAACAGGTCGAGCATGATGTCCACAGGGACCAGCATGGGGCGACGCTCAAGTTCCAGCGACAGTGCGGCCATCGAGAAGAAGCGTGAGCATCCTTCGCTGCCGACGATGACACGACCTTTGCCGTCGAAGAGCGTCCCTTCGCCGGTCTCGTCGACGAAGTAATGGCGGGTGGCGGAGCACAGCAGGGCTCGGTCGGAGATTGGGAACCATTGGCGTGCGCCGTCCCCCGGTTCCTCTCAGTTCCCCTGAGTTCCCCCAGTTCCTCTCCCCTACTCCCATGCACTGACCGCATCCAGCGCCTTCATCTCCTCCTCGCTCAGCCGCAGACCCACCGCGCCCAGGCTGTCGTTGAGCTGCTCGACGCTGTTGGCGCCGATGATGGGGGAGCTGATGCCCGGCTGGCTGAGCAGCCAGGCCAGCGCCATCTGCGGAATGGACTTGCCGCGCGCCTGGCCCAGCTTCTCCAGCGCCTCCAGGATGGTGAAGCCGCGGTCGTTCAGGTAGCGGCGCTGGACGCTGCTGGCGCGCGCGCTGTCGGGCACAGGCGCGTCCCGGCGATACTTGCCGGTCAGGAAGCCGCCAGCCAGCGGGCTGTAGGGAATCACGCCGAGGCTCTCCTCCTGGCACAGCGGCTTCAGCTCCCGCTCGAACTCGGCCCGATAGGCGAGGTTGTAGTGCGGCTGGATGCTGTCGTAGCGGGCCAGGTTCAGCTTGTCGCTGGTCCACAGCGCCTTGGCCAGCCGCCAGGCAGGATAGTTGGAGCAGCCCACATAGCGCACCTTGCCCTGGCGCACCAGGTCGTCCAGCGCCCGCAGGGTCTCGTCGATGGGCGTGTCCGCATCGAACCAGTGCGTCTGGTACAGGTCGATGTGATCGGTCTGCAGGCGGCGCAGGCTGTCCTCCACGGCCGTCATGATGTGGCCGCGGCTGAGGCCCTCGCCGTTGGGGCCATCCCACATCACGCCGCGCACCTTGGTGGCCAGCACGATCTGGCGCCGGTTGCCGCGCTCCTTCATCCAGCGACCGATGATCTCCTCCGACACGCCGCCGGGGTTGCTCTCGGCCCAGCGGGAGTAGACGTCGGCGGTGTCGATGAAGTTGCCGCCGGCCGCGACGTAGGCGTCCATGACGGCCCAACTGGCCTCTGCGCTGGCCGTCCAGCCCCACTGCATCGTGCCGAGGCACAGCTCGCTGACTTTGAGGCCGGTGCGGCCGAGGTTGCGGTAGTTCATGGGGGGGCTCCTGGTGGTAGATTGGGGATTGGTAGATGGGTAGATTGGTAGATTGGTAGATTGGTAGGTTGGTAGGTTGGTGGATTGGTAGGTTGGTAGGTTGGTGGACTGGTGGGTGGGCGGGCGGGGTGGATTTGCCTCTTGTCAGCAGGGCGAAAACGTAGTATACTGATGCCAGAGATAGATCGGGTGGCCGCAGGTCCCTGACGGGTGAAAGTCCCGTTGTGCCGGCAATTGACCGGACAGAGGCCCCGGCAGCAGGTTCCGCCCAGCCATAAGGCTGGCAGGCATCCTTTAGGACAGCCGAAAGGAACCCCCCGGTCATCTTTTTTTTGTTGCCTCTTGCGTTTAGCTGACCAAAGTCAGTACTTCTTTCTCCATCAGCTTTCGAAATCCTCGGTCTTTGCCTTGACGTACAGCATTGGCCTTCACGTGTGCCGGGGATTGCTTGCCGACATGTTGGAAGGTGATCCGCCACGGCTCGAAGGTTGGATGGGTCTGCCAGAGATACATAAGTAAGAACTCACGGATGGGAGCTTCTTGGCCCTCATATTCGACGTCGATCACCACGCGTTCCAAGTCATCGAGATGATCCTGCAACAGCAGGGCAAGACAGGCTGCAAAAAGCATGAGCCGGGCAGTCTGTCTCGACTTACCGCGCAGCAGCAACACGTTCAGCGCTGCTTGCTTGACGGGTCCAGAGATGACAACTGCAGCAGCGATGCCATTGGCAAATGCCAGCACCGTTGCGCCCTTGTCTTCGATTTTGATGCTCTGATCGACTTCGACTCGGTGTCGCACGCGGCCCTCGCTCGCTGCACCCTGCCGTGCCACAGTCAACTCTGCGCCGACCGTGCGGGCTATGTCCGATAGTGGGCATTCAGCGACACGTAGTCATGGGTCAGGTCGCTGGTCCAGACCGTGGCCGCGGCCGCGCCCGCGCCCAGATCCAGGTGGATCAGCAGATCGTGGCAGGCAAAGATGCGGGCGGCTTCGGCCTCGTCGTAGGACAGCGGCGCGCCGCCGGCCACCACGGGGTATTCCGCGCCGCTGTCGCCGCTGAACCAGAGCGCCGCGCGGGCGGGGTCCAGCTCGACGCCGCTGCGGCCGGCCGCGGCCAGCACACGGCCCCAGTTGGGATCGCCGCCGTAGATGGCGGTCTTGACCAGCATGGAGGTGGCGATGGTCTGGGCCACCTGGCGGGCCTCGGCCGCGCTGGCTGCGCCGCTGACCCGCACCGCGACGAACTTGCTGGCGCCCTCGGCATCGCGCACGATCTGCTGGGCCAGGTCGGTGCAGACCTCGGTCAGCGCGGCCTCGAAGGCAGCGGCATCCACCGGCCCGGCCAGCCCGTTGGCCAGCAGCAGCACGGTGTCGTTGGTGCTGGTGTCGCCGTCCACGCTGATGGCGTTGAAGCTGCCATCGACCGCGCGGCGCAGCATGGCGTGCAGCACGGCCGGCTCCAGCGCCGCATCGGTGACAACGACCGCCAGCATAGTAGCCATGTTGGGGTGGATCATGGCCGCGCCCTTGGCCATGCCCAGCAGGCTGGCCTCGCCCGCGTGCCGCGCGGCCAGCTTCGGCCTGGTGTCGGTAGTCATGATAGCCTGCGCCGCCAGCTCGATCCCTCCCCCGCTCTGGCCGGTCTCCGACCGAGCCTCCCCTCCCCCGCTCTGGCCGGTCT
>JAJTXO010000100.1 GCA_021463315.1 Caldilineales bacterium
GGCGGGGCTCGGTCGGAGACCGGCCCAAGCGATGCGTCTGACCAATCTACCAATCTACCAATCCACCAATCTACCAATCTACCAATCTACCAATCCACCTCCGCCGAAGACCTCCTGATGTTGATCTACACCTCCGGCACCACCGGACGGCCCAAGGGCGCGGTGCATACCCACTGCGGCTTTCCACTGAAGGCCGCGATGGACATGGCATTGGGGCTGGACCTGCGCCAGGAGGATGTGCTCTACTGGATGACTGACATGGGCTGGATGATGGGGCCGTGGGAGGGGTTTGGGACGCTGCTGCTGGGCAGCACCATGCTGTTCTACGACGGCGCGCCCGATTACCCCGACGTGGACCGGCTCTGGCGGCTGGTGGAGCAGCACAAGATCACGGCGTTGGGCGTGTCGCCGACGCTGATCCGCTCGTTGATGCAGCACGGCGACGAGCCGGTGCGACGGCATGACCTGTCCAGCCTGCGCACGATGGCCTCCACCGGCGAGCCGTGGAACCCCGCGCCCTGGCTGTGGCTGTTCAACACCGTGGGCGGCGGCCGCTGTCCCATCATCAACTACTCCGGCGGCACCGAGATCTCCGGCGGCATCGTCATGGGCAACGTCATGCTGCCGCTCAAGCCGTGCGCCTTCTCGGGGCCCAACGTCGGCATGGCGGCCGACGTGGTGGATGAAAACGGCCACTCGGTGCGCGGACAGGTGGGCGAGCTGGTGGTGCGCGCGCCGTGGATCGGCATGACCAGGGGCTTCTGGCGCGACCCTGAGCGCTACCTCGAGACCTACTGGAGCCGATGGCCCGACGTGTGGGTGCATGGCGACTGGGCCGCGGTGGACGACGACGGGCTGTGGTACATCCTGGGCCGCTCCGACGACACCATCAAGGTGGCTGGCAAGCGGCTGGGCCCGGCCGAGGTGGAGACGGTGCTGGTGCATCACCCGGCCGTGGTGGAGGCCGGCGCGATCGGCGTGCCCGACGCGCTCAAGGGGCAGGCGCTGGTGGTCTTCTGCGTGCTGGCGGCGGGCTTCCAGCCCAGCGCCAGCCTGGCCGCCGAGCTGCGCAGGTTGGTGGGCGACGATATGGGCAAGCCCATGACGCCTAAGGCGGTGCTCTTCGTGCCCGATCTGCCCAAGACGCGCAACGCCAAGGTCATGCGTCGCGTCCTGCGCGCGGCCTATCTGGGCGAGCCGGCCGGCGACCTGAGCGCGCTGGTCAATCCAGAGGTGGTGGAGCAGATTCGCAGCGTCGCGGACAAGGACTGATCCTTATGGAGCCTATTACCAATCCCCACGACCGATTTTTCCGCCACGTGTTCTCGCAGCGTGACACCGCGGCCGACTTTCTGCGCAACTATCTGCCGCCCGCTGTCGCCGCCCTGTTCGACTTCTCGACGCTGGAGGTGACCAAGGACTCCTTTGTTGACGAAAAACTGCGGCAGCACTTCTCCGATCTGCTCTTTCAGGTGCAGCAGGTCGACGAGCAGCCGACTTATGTCTATGTTCTTTTCGAGCACAAGAGCTTTCCAGAGATCCTGACTGCGCTGCAGTTGCTCCGCTACATGACGCAGATCTGGGATCTCTCCGTTCGCCAGAAATCGCGGTTCATACCCATTCTGCCCGTGGTCGTGTATCACGGTCGGGCTGAGTGGCGTCTGCCGCGGGACTTTGCCAGCCTGTTCAATCTGCCCTCGCCGCTGAAGGAGTACTGCCCGGACTTCCGCTACTGGCTGGTCGATCTATCGAGCATGGAGGACTCGGATATCAAGGGTGAGGTGCTGGCGCAGGTGGCATTGTTGACGCTCAAGCACATTTTCCAGAACGATTTGGGCGTCAGTGTGCATAACATGATCCCCTTGCTCGTAGAGCTTTCGCGCCAGGCGACAGGTTTGCAGTTTCTGGAAACGTGGCTACGATATCTGTCACAGGGCACCGACAGAATCGGAGAAGAAACTTTGAGAGATGTGGTCGAGGAGGTTGCCTCGACCGGAGGTGTGACTATGCCGACTCTTGCCGAGATTTGGACAGAACGAGGATATCAGCAGGGCCTTCAGCAAGGCCTTCAGCAGGGCCTTCAGCAGGGCCTTCAGCAGGGCCTTCAGCAGGGCTTTCAGCAGGGTCGAGATGAGAGTGTCCGGGAAAGTTTGCTGGCCGGTATTGAGATCGCACTGGAGATCAAGTTCGGCATCGATGGCCTGCGGCTTATGCCGGAGATCAGCAAGATTCAAGATGTTGATGTTCTACGCGTCATACAGCGCAGTGTCAAAATGGCGCAAATCCCGGATGATGTTCATCGCATCTACAACTGACCAAATGGGCGCTCCGCGCTCGTGTTGAGGCCACGTAAGCTCAAGTTATGGCCCATGGGCGTCCGGCGCTTTTTGGCCGACTCGCTCAGCATGACAAAGACAGACCAGCTACCGGGCGCTTCTCGATGCCCAGAGGCTGAACAGACAACCGAGACAAGGAGGTCTCACCTATGGATTTTCGTCTCACCGACGAACAGGAAGGCGTCCGCCGGCTGGCGCGCGACGTGGTGGAGAAGGAAGTCAAGCCGCTGGCCAGCCACACCGACGAGACGGGCGAGTTCCCCTGGGGGCCGCTGCGCACCATGGGCGGCCTGGGCCTGCTGGGCCTGAACATCCCAGAATCCTACGGCGGCGCGGGCGCTGACCACGTCAGCGCGGCCATTCTGATCGAGGAGATCGGCCGCGGCTGCGGCTCCACCGGCTTGATCGTGGCCGCGCACCTGGGGCTGGCCTGCGGGCCGCTGAACAAGTTCGGCAGCGAGGCGCAGAAGCAGCGCTTCCTCGTCCCGCTGGCGCGCGGCCAGGCCATCGGCTGCCTGGGCTTGACTGAACCAGGCGCAGGCTCGGACCTGGCCGGCGGCGTGCGCACCTTGGCCGAGAAGCAGGGCGACGCGTGGGTGATCAACGGCAGCAAGATGTGGCTGACCAACGGCGCCGAGGCCATGACGGCCATCCTGCTTTGCCGCACCGAGCGGGCCGGCGGCAGCCGCAGCCTGAGCCAGATCATCGTGCCCACCGACACCCCCGGCCTCACCTTCGGCAAGCCAGAGCGCAAGATGGGCCTCAACGGCAGCCACACCTACGCGGTCAGCATCGAGAACGTAGCCGTGCCGCTGGAGAACCTGTTGGGGAGGGAGGGCTATGGCCTGCACCAGACGCTGGAGGCGCTGGACGGCGGCCGCATCGCCATCGGCGCGCTGAGCGTCGGCCTGGCCCAGGCGGCCTACGAGGCGGCCCTGGCCTACGCCAAGGAGCGCAAGACCTTCGGCAAGGCTATCGCCGAGCATCAGGCCATCCAGGAGAAGATCGCCAACATGGCCACCACCATCGAAGCCGCGCGCTGGCTGGTCTATCGGGCGGCCTGGCTGCGCGACCAGGGCCAGCCCTTCACGCTGCTGGCGGCCCAGGCCAAGCTCTTCGCCACCGAGATCGCCGAAAAGGTCTGCTACGACGCCATCCAGATCCACGGCGGCTACGGCTACAGCCGCGAGTATCCCGTGGAGCGCATCTACCGCGACAACCGGCTGATGGCCATCGGCGAGGGCACCAGCGAGATCCAGCGCCTGGTCATCGCGCGGGCGGTGATCGGTGATCGGTGATCGGTGATCGGCGGGCGGTGATCGGTGATCGGTGATCGGTGATCGGTCACCCAGTCCCCAGCCCCCAGCCCCCATAACAGCGACCTCTGGTCGGATTACCGATTACCGATTACCGTTTACCACCCCCCACCCCCATGCCCCATCCCCTCATCCACCTGGCGCGTGAAGCTATCCGCCATTACCTGGCTACCGGCGACTACCTCGACGTGACAGGCAGGCCTGGCGACGGGCCGTCCTGCGGGCTGTTTGTGTCGCTGCACGATCCCCCGCGGCCGGGCGAGGTCGAGGGCGATCTGCGCGGCTGCCGCGGCAGCGTTCATCCTTGTGAGCCGACCCTGTACGCCGAAGTGGTGCAGGAGGCGGTCAACTCGGCGGTGGACGACCCGCGCTGCGCCAGCATCCGGCCAGAGGAAGTGGACGACATCGCGATCACCGTCTATCTGCTCAAACCGGAGGAGCGCGTGCACAGCCTGAGCGAGCTGGACCCGGCCCGCTACGGCATCCTGGTGGAGGGAGAGAGCGGCCATCGCGCGCTGTTGTTGCCCGGCATCCCCGGCATCGAAACCGCCGCCGACCAGGTCTATCTCACGCGGCGCAAAGCCCACCTGCACCCCGACGAGCCGGCGACGATCTACCGTTTCGCGGCCGACGTGCTGCGGTAAGGTATTTGCGCCCGCCCCGGCAGAACGCCTCGCAATCACAAAATGCACGATGCTGCTGCCCACCACAGCGTTAAACAAGCACAAGCCCCTCTGCTGTCAGAGGGGCTTGCTACATCAGTCAACAAACCAGGCCAACTCAGCCTCCCCCATCCACCGTCCCCATCCGCTATGGCATTCCGCCATCCGCAGTCCCCCATCCGCTGTGGTATTCCCCACCGTCGCCATCCGCTATGGCATTCCGCCATCAGCTGTGGCATTCCGCCATCAGCTGTCCCCATCCGTTGTGGTATTCCCCACCGTCCCTCATCCGCTGTGGTATTCCCCACCGTCCCCATCCGCTGTGGTATTCCGCCATCCCCTGCGCCAGCCAGCCAGGCCCAGCGCGACCATAGCCGCCGCGGGCAGCGCGGCCAGCGGCAGCGCGGCCAGCGGCGCGGGCCCCGGCTGACCGGCCGCAAGGGGTTCGTTCAGACGAAGCGCCGTGGGGATCTCCACCGTAAGCGTCACCGGAATCTCGACCGGGAACTCCTGGTTGGGATCGTTGTGCTCCAGGGCCAGCTTGGCGCGGTAGACGCCTGTGGAAAGATTGGTCGCGTCGAACGCCGCCGTGACAGGCAAGCTGCTGTGGCCGGGCACTACGGCGCTGGTCGGGCTGAAGGACAGCCAGGACACGTCGCTGTACGATGGACGCGCCAGCCAGCGCAGGATGTTGTTGCCAAACAGGCGGTTGTCGACAGCCGAGATCGACCCCTCGCCGAACACGTTGGTGCCAACCACTACCATCTTGCCGCCATTCGCCTCCTCTGCCACCACGCTGGGACGACCGTCGAAGCCATAGACAACTGGGGAGAAGCTGGGCGGAGCTGAGAGATGACACGCGTCGTAGTCATAGTAGAGGCTGCTGACGCCAGCAGTGATCGGATGCGGTGCAATATTGGCAGGCGAACTGCTGCAGTAATCGGAATTATAGAAAACGTCGCGCACTGCGGCCAGGCCAGCCGTCGATGGGTAGTTGGAGCCATGCACCAGCACTGCGCCGCCGCGGCGCATCCAGTGGTCTACCGCGATCAACTCGCTAAACCCCCAACTGGTCGAACCACAGCAGTCGCTCCAGAGCACGTCGTAGCCCTCCAGGACGCCGGTGGTTATGGGAAAAGTCGTGTTCTCCACCACAACGGCGCCGGCTGCAACCAAGTCATTGATCAGCGTGGCATACGTGCTGCTTTCCGACTGGCCGTGCGACCGGTCGTAGAGGATGCGCTTGTCGATCAGGTCCCCCCGCGCCGGCGGGCTTTCGGTGAAGTCCAGATCGATCTCGAACAGCGCCAGGTCCAGCGGCAGCGGGCCGGTGTTGGAGATCATCAGGGTGCGGGCGACCTGGCCGCCGGGCGCGACGCTGGCCTGCACGGACAGCGGCAGCCACTCCAGCCGGGCCTGCGCCGGCTCCAGAGCCACGTCTTGCACAGCCGCGCCGCCGGCCGTGATGACCACCGGCATGGTGACCGTCACATAGCCCGATGCGCCGACCACCAGCTCGTAGGCGCCGGCCAGCGCCCAGATCTGGTAATCTGTCCGATCGATGAGGGTATGCACGCCCACCAGCTCGACGGTGGCGGTCAACGGCTGGCCGGTCCAGGCGTCTGTGATCGCGCCGGCGACGCTGCCCATATCGGCCGTGGGCTGGACGGTCATGGTCACAGGCACGGCCAGATAAGGCTGCGCCGGGTCGTTGCTCGTCAGAACCACTGCCGCCTGATGAACGCCTGGCTGCACGCCGGCCGAGTCGAAGGTCACGACGATGTTCTGGCTGCTGTTGGCTGGCAGGCTGGCAGACGAAGGGGTTTGCTGCAGCCAGTCAGCGGGAGTGCCGGTCACGAGCATTTCGCCCCAATCTATCTCGACACATTGGTCTTGCCCGATGATGACCTGAACCAGGTTGGCGCCCGGCAGAGCTACACCCGAGGGGATGCTGAAGGAAGTTTCTGACCATTGATAGGAGTTGTTGGGAAGTTCGCCCAGTGCGACGCCGTTCAGTATCACCTGGCTGGCGTTCGCGTAGTTGTAGTAATTGTATGCGCGCATCGTGAGGACATTGCCTGTGGGCGCGGGCACGCGATCGACGAGGATATTAAATTCGACCGGGGCGATGGCGGAGGAACTGCACACCGTTGTGTCCATGTCGCCGTCCGGACTGCCGGTGAGCGCATTGTTTTCGTTGTCCAGGGTGGTGGAATAGACCTGGCCGGTCTCAATTTGCGGCGACGGTGCGCGGCCGGGCGTCAGGTCGAAGTCGCTGATGGCCACCGTCAGCGTCACGCCGTTGCCGTTGCTGATGAGCAAGCTCTGGTCGATCGTTTGGCCGACCTGCTGAACACTGCTTAGGGCCATCGGCGAGACGTCTATTGCAGGCGGCGCATCAGCAGTCGTGGTGAGATGGACCGCAGCGACGTAGCCGGGATCGCTCACCCCTCGAACCGTCACCTCCACGCGATCGCTTTCATACCAGGCTGCGCCCGCAGGAATGGTCACAGCCACCTGGACAGCGGCAGCTTCGTTGGGCGCCAGCGGGCCAACCGTGGTTGTCACCAGCGCTGTTGGCCAGTTGGATGTCCCAAGGGACAGAGTGAAGCTATCGACGGCGCCAGTGGCGTTGACAACCGTGAACTCGTGCATCACAGTGGCGCCCAAGGCGCCGGCGCTGCTTTGTTCCGCTGGCAGTGCAAACACCCCCTGTTGAACGGGCTGCGGACAGATAACAATATCACGCAGGTTCCAGGCTGGCAAAGCCACCTGGCCGACAACTTGATTGACAGCGGTGTCGATGATATGCACGCTCGAGCCATAATACGTGACCACCCAGACTTCCAGTCCTTTGCAGGTGGCGGCCGGCGGCATCGACCCGTACAGCGGGATGGATGTGATCGGTTGCAACGTCGCTTCATCGATGACGACGACGGTATCCTCCTTCTGACCGTAGATGGCCTTCGGCGCGTTGGCAACAGCAATTCCAGAAACGCTAACCACCCCTGGTACAACCTCGTTGAGCGTGTTGTGGATGGGGTCGACGACTGCGATGGCCCCCTGGCTCGGCACACTGGCATATACGTACTGGCCGCCGGTAGATATTGCCAAACCCCAGGCGCTGCCCGGCAGGGCGAGTGTGCCTATGACCGTGAGCGTCGTAGTGTCGATGACCAGTATAGCGCCGTCGCCAGAGCCAGCGCCATATTCGATGACATAGGCCCGATCGATGTACGGGTGTACGACGATATCAAATGCCCGCCACGGCAGCGCGATGTGGCTGAAAGTGAAGGTTTGGGTGTTGATCGCAGTAATCTGATTCGGCGACCTACCGGCAACCAGTGCATAGTTGCCATCGCGTGTAAACGCCAGGCCGAGCGGTGCGTTGATGCCAGTCAGATGCGCAATGACGGTGCGGTTGCTGGCGTCAACCACGGCCACGCTGTCGCTTCCAGAGCAACTGACATAGACCTGGGCTCCGTCCGGGGTGATGGCCGCCCTCTCCGGGCTCTGGCAGCCGGCCGCGCTCAGGTCCACCACGTCCAACAAGCGACGCAGTGTGGTGTCAACCAGAGTCAGGCTGCCGTTGCTCGAGACGATGTAGGCGATCTCATTGCTGCTTGCCGTGGTGCTGAGCACGGCGGTCGCCTGCACGGTGGGCGAGGTGGCCGACGTCGCCTCTATCGTGGACTGCCCGATGTCGCCCACCGCGGCCCCGGCAGGAATCGTAACCCAGGCGTCGAACTGCATGCTTGCGCCGTCAGCCAGCGTCCCGGTCTGGCTGATAGACAGCGTCGTAGGCCAGTCGCTCCCTGGCTGCACAGCCAGCTCGAAGCTGTCCGGGCTGCCGGTGTGGTTGCTGACGCGCACGCTATATCGGGCCAAGGAGCCAAGTTTGCCGAAACTGCCCTGCTCCGGCGGGGCCAGCATTACCCCAGTCGGATAGCTGTAGCGGATAGCCAGGCCGTTGGCCAGGGCATCGCCATAGTTCAGGCCAACAGAGCCGTTGGCGTTTTCGATGCCGGCGACGCGAGGTGTGGAGTTGCTCAACTGTTTGTAGCGCGCCTCGATATCCCCGCTGGGAAAAAGGACCACCTGAAAGGTGCGTTCTTCGCTGGCGTAGCAGCACCAGTGTAACCGGTCGAACTGCACGATCAGCCGGGTAGGGTTGCTCAGCGTCTGATAGTGAACCGCCGAGTTCTGGCCGTAGTTATACAGATACAGGTCAGCGCCGAACAGGGCGATCATGTTGTTGGGGTCGCTGGGATCTGGCAGAGGTGAATCGGCAGGAACGCTGCCAAAGCCAGCACCGAAGCTGACATAGCCGTTGCTGCCTACATACAGTTGGTTGTAGCTGATCCCGTAGAACTCGAAGTTGAAGCCGATGGGGATCGGGCCGGCGAAGCCGTTGTCGTAGCTGTTCCAGCCGGTCACCAGCGTGCCGGTGGCTGCGATATCCTCCCAGGCGTAGCTGGGCCCGCCCGGCTCGTTGGAGTCTTTGAATGTGTAGCCGAAGTCGTCCGGGCCGCCCGCGCGCAGGGCCGGCGCAGCCTCAGCCCGGCCGGCAGGCGCGAGACTAGCCAGCGCCAGCAGCGCCAGCAACAGCCCCAGTGCAACGACCACGCTCCGCACGACAGGAACAGACGCATCTGTTCCGACCACTGCTCTTCTGCCAAGAAATCGCCACATGACTGCCTCCTCTGTGAGTGCCAAGACCCATAACCGCTGGTGACATCCTACGTGTGACGTCGGCCTATCTTACCACGATCGCGCCTGGACAACCAAACGCAGCCAGCGGATTTGACAACCCGTCGGGGGGTTTATACAATCCGCGTAACGATCTACGCACCGGACGTCTGTGTTCTGAAGGAGAGTCAGCCATGCCCCGACCAGTCACCCTTTTCAGCGGCCAATGGGCCGATCTGCCCTTCGATACTTTCTGCGAGAAGGTCAAGGCCCTCGGCTACGACGGCGTCGAGATCGCCTGCTCCGGCGACCACTTCGAGGTGGACAAGGCGCTGGAGCAGGACGGCTACATCCAGGGTCGCTGGGATATCCTCCACAAACACGGCCTGCACTGCTACGCCATCAGCAATCATCTGGTGGGCCAGGCTGTTTGCGACCGCATCGACGAGCGCCACGCGGCCATTCTGCCGCCGCGCGTCTTCGGCGACGGCCAGGAGGCGGGCGTGCGCGCCCGCGCGGCCGAGGAGATGAAGCGGACGGCCGCCGCCGCGGCCCGCTTGGGCGTCCCTGTCGTGACCGGCTTCACCGGCTCCCCCATCTGGCACATGGTGTATTCCGTGCTGTATGTGGCGACGGCCGAGGCCGGGGATGCTGAGATGGCGGCGCGTATTGCCGCGCACCGCGCCGAGCG
>JAJTXO010001000.1 GCA_021463315.1 Caldilineales bacterium
CGAGATAGCCCCCCTCCACTTCCTCTGGCGACCAGCCTGGGTCAGCGGGGATCGAGTAGAGATTCAATTCTAGCCCGTCCGCGCCCGCCTGCTCGATCTTCTGAGCGAAGATCGTCCAGCCACCCGCCGTCGAACCGTTCAGGCTGGCGATAATCGGAATACTGACCGCCTCTTTTGCCTTGCGAATATGCTCTAGATAGGCATCGGAGGTCGTGTGATAATCAACAGGCTCTGGAAAGTAGGTCAGCGCCTCGGCGAAGCTTTCCGTGCCGTAGCCGAAGAAGTGATCGAACTGTTGGGCTTCAAACTCGATCTGCTCCTCGAACAGCGAGTGCATCGTGATGGCAGCCGCGCCGGCGTCCTCCATGCGACGGATGTTGTCAAGGTTCCTGGTCAACGGCGACGCCGATGGCACGATGGGGTTTTTCAGCTCAAAACCCATGTAGTGGGTGGTCAGATTCATGGGAAGAGTCTCCGTATTAGTGAAACGTGGAGGGTGAAGCGTGGAGCGTGAAACGTGATCGGTGCTTCCGTCACGTTTCACAGCTCACAGGTCACATGACAGGTTTCACGCTCTCAATGGCCAGCCGCGTGGCTGTAGTCCAGCATCGCCAGCTGCTCGTACAGCCGCCAGCGATTGTTGACATCCTGCTGCGCCTCGGCCAGCAACATGGCTGCGGCCTGCGGATCGGACTTGGTCAACATGGTGTAGCGGGTTTCGTTGTAGATGTAGTCTTGCAGCGGGATCTTGGGGGCCTTGCTGTCCAACTGCAGCGGGTTCTTGCCCTCGGCCGTCAGCCGGGGATCGTAGCGCAGCAGAGGCCAGTAGCCGCTGTCCACCGCCTTCTTCTGCTGGTCGTTGGCGGTGGTCATGTTGATGCCGTGGGCGATGCAGTGGCTGTAGGCGATGATCAGGCTGGGGCCGTCATAGCTTTCAGCCTCCAGGATAGCCCGCACCGTCTGCGCGTCGTTGGCGCCCATGGCGATCTTGGCCACATAGATGTTGCCGTAGTTCATGGCCATCATGGCCAGGTCCTTCTTGGCCATCCGCTTGCCGCTGGCCGCGAACTTGGCCACGGCCGCGCGCGGGGTGGACTTGGACGCCTGGCCACCGGTGTTGGAGTAGACTTCCGTATCCAGCACCAGCACGTTGACGTTGTGTCCCGAGGCCAACACGTGATCCAGGCCGCCGTAGCCGATGTCGTAGGCCCAGCCGTCGCCGCCGAAGATCCAGACCGACTTGGCTACCAGCACATCGGCGATGTCGTCCAGTTGCTTCAACGCCCCTTGGCTCTGGCCGGTCTCTGACCGAGCCCCTTGGCTCTGGCCGGT
>JAJTXO010001001.1 GCA_021463315.1 Caldilineales bacterium
TGGCGGGCTCGGTCGGCCCCTCCGGGGTGCTGCGCAAAGACCAATCCGAGCGGCGGATGGCGGGCTCGGTCGGAGACCGGCCCGAGCGGGGCAGAGACCGGCCCGAGCGGCGGATGGCGGGCTCGGTCGGCCCCTCCGGGGTGCTGCGCAAAGACCGGCCCGAGCGGTGGCCCGAGCGGCCCCGGCGCTGGTTTTGCGATCAGTTGCCCACCAGGGCGCGGGCGAAGAAGAGCAGGTTCGCTGGCCGCTCGGCCAGACGGCGCATGAAATAAGGATACCAGCGGGTGCCGTAGGGGATGTAGACCCGCATACGATAGCCCTGGTCAGCCAACTGCTGTTGCAGGTCGCGGCGGATGCCGTACAGCATTTGGAATTCGAAGCGGTCGGTCGCAATCCCGTGGTGGTGCGCGTAGGCCTTGGTCCAGTTGATGATTCTGTGGTCATGGCTGGCTACGGCCGGGTAGGTTCCGGGGAACTGGGCCTGGCTGTCCAGCATCAACTGGATCAGATGCGTCATGTTCTGGTCTACTTCAGGCTTGGGCTGGAAAGCCACGGCCGGCGGCTCGTTATAGGCGCCCTTGCACAGCCGCAGATGCGCCATGCCCTGTTCCATCAGGCTGCGCACATCCTCCTCGCTGCGGTAGAGATAGGCCTGGATCACCACGCCTACGTTGGGGAATTCGGCTCGCAGCCGGCGGTAGATGTGCAGCGAGCGGTCGGTGACAGGCGAATCCTCCATGTCGATGCGCACGAAGTTACCCAGCTCAGCCGCAGCCTGGACGATGCGTCGCACATTGTGGTAGCAGAACTCGTCGTCCACGGCCAACCCCATCGCGGTCAGCTTGATGGAGATGTTGGCATCCACGCCGGTTTGCTGGATGGCCTGCAGGGCGCGGATATATTCATCGGCGTTGACGCTGGCCTCGGCCTGGTTGTAGACGTGCTCGCCCAGGTAGTCCAGCGTGGCCAGCAGGCCCGCGCCATTCGTGGCTCGGATCGCCTCGATCGCGTCGGCCAGCGTCTCGCCGGCCACGAAGCGCCGCGCCATGCGCCGGCTGATGGGAATGCCGACGATGATCTTCTGCATCTGCGAGCTCTTGGAGAGCGCAATCAGCGTATGTCGCAAGGGGGAAACCATAAGATGCTCCTTGGTGAAACCAGATAGTGTGGTAGTGATGTCTGCTGAAAGAGTAGGCGCAGGTATCCGGTCCGCACGTGGGCGGCCCGGTTCGTACGTGAGCGTGCGAACTCCTCAGGTCAGGATCGCTGAGACGGTGGTTTAGTTCGCACGTGAGCGTGCGAACACCACGGATCGGAGTCGCTGTGATGC
>JAJTXO010001002.1 GCA_021463315.1 Caldilineales bacterium
GCAGCTCGACCGGCAGGCGAAGCACCTGGCCAGCCCTGTCGGTGCAGATCAGCTTGGTGAACCCTGTGACCAGCACCTGCTCTTGCCCATCGGCGCCGGGCAGGACAACGGCATAGGAAAAGGTCAGGCCGCGGCTGTGCAGCGCGCTGAGCCAGGTGCGCACGGTCACCACTTGATCGTAGAGCGCCGGCGCATGGTAGCGAGCGCCGATTTCGACGATGCGGAACTGGCGTCCTGCCTTTTCGATGTCAGCATAGGCCACGCCCGCGTTGCGCATGAAGCTGCTGCGTCCCACCTCGAACCAGATCACATACTGGCTGTGGTGGACGACGCCCATGGCATCGGTCTCGGCGTAGCGCACCCGAAGTGTTGTCTCATCGACGTAGGTTTCGGTTTTCATGTCCTCCATTGTAACCACAGGCAGCACGAACCACAAGCCGCGCCCGCAGCCTGACACGGACCACGCCGGCCATCCAGGGCAAGTTCCTCGCCGCTGGGCGCTTTCCTGGCGCGCCTGGCTGCGTCTGCTGCTGGTCAGCCTGGCCACTGTGCTCCTGCTGCAAGCGGCCTGGCAGCCGCCGGTCGATCCGCTGCGCCTGGCCATTGCCACGGCCACGGCCGGCCAGCGCTTCGATCTGGCCACCTGGACCGTCGACTCAGTGGCTGGCAAGCTGGAGGATGTAGCCGACCCACCGGCCGCCGGCCTGGGCGAGGAAGAGGCCACTCAGATGGTGCGCGCGTGGCTGCAGCAGGCCGAGCACGCCAGCCTGCTGTCCGACGAGATCGAGCGCACCTACGCCGACCCAGCTGTCACCGACGCCGCGGCCATCACCGCGCCCCAGCGCGCCGAGCTGGCAACGCTCCGCCAACAGCTCAGCGCCGAAGCCAGCACGGTAGAAGCGATCCTGGAGCAGCAGTTGACTGCCCTGGTCGAGGCCGAGGAGCTGACCACGGCGGGCCTGGTGTGGCCGCCCGTGCGCATGCGCTTCAGCGAGCCGCCCCATATGCTGGTGGTGTCGCCGCGCGAGCGCATCGAAAGACTGGCCACCATCGACCTGCAGCCCGAGATGGACAGCGCCGGCCGCGCCGCGCTGGAGCAGGCCATCGCCCAGGACACCCAGCTATCGGCCTACGTCACCGGCACAGGCGGCTATGGCGTCTACCCCACCATGGTGCTCGACCGCTACGGCCTGCCCTGGACGCTCGAAACCATCGCCCACGAGTGGATCCACAACTACCTGGCCTTTCGCCGGCTAGGCTGGGCCATGCTGGAGGGGGGCGAGAGCGTGACCATCAACGAAACGGTGGCCAGCATCGCCGGCGAGGAG
>JAJTXO010001003.1 GCA_021463315.1 Caldilineales bacterium
TCCGGCGAGGCGGGCGTGCCCTTCTTCTCCATCTCTGGCTCTGAGTTCGTGGAGATGTTCGTGGGCGTCGGCGCCAGCCGCGTGCGCGATCTGTTCGAGCAGGCCAAGCGCAACTCTCCCTGCATCATCTTCATCGACGAGATCGATGCGGTGGGCCGCCACCGCGGCGCTGGCCTGGGCGGCAGCCACGACGAGCGGGAGCAGACGCTGAACCAGATCCTGGTGGAGATGGACGGCTTCGACACCGACACCAACATCATCATCATCGCGGCCACCAACCGGCCCGACATTCTTGACCCCGCGCTGCTGCGGCCGGGTCGCTTCGATCGCCGTGTGGTGATGGATCAGCCCGACATCAAGGGCCGCGAGGAGATCATGAAGGTTCACGTGCGCGGCAAGCCGCTGGCCGAGGATGTGGACCTGGAGACGCTGTCCCGGGCCACACCCGGCTTTGTGGGTGCGGACCTGGAGAACATGGTCAACGAGGCGGCGATTCTGGCTGCGCGGCGCAATCGGCGCAACATCAGCATGACCGACCTGACCGAGGCCATCGAACGGGTGGCCATCGGCCCGGAGCGTCGGGGCCGCGTGATCTCGGAGCAGCAGAAACGAGTCATCGCCTATCACGAGGCTGGCCACGCACTGGTGCAGGAGAAGCTGTCGCACACCACCCCGGTGCTGAAGGTGACGATCATCGGCCGCGGCATGGCAGGCGGCTACATGTGGCCGCTGGACAAGGACAGCATGCTGCGCAGCCGGACAGAGATGGAGCAGGAGATCTCAGTGGCGCTGGCCGGCCGGGTGGCCGAGGAGATCGTCTTCGGCCAGGTGACCACGGGCGCGTCCAACGATCTGGAGCAGGTGACGCGCATCGCGCGGCGTATGGTGACCACGCTGGGCATGAGCGAGCGCATGGGGCCGCTGACCTACGGCCACAAGGAGGAGATGATGTTCCTGGGGCGTGAGATCGCCGAGCAGAGGAACTACAGCGAGGAAGTGGCTGAGGCCATCGATCGCGAGGTGCAGCGCATCGTCAACGAGGGCTACGAGCGCACCCGTCACGTCATCACCACCTACCGTAGCCTGCTGAACAAGATCGCCGAGACGCTGATGGAGGTCGAAACGCTGGACCAGGGCGCGTTCAAGCGGCTGGTGACGGCATAGTAGCCTCTCGCAGCCGCGATCTCAAGGGCGTCCTTGCGCAAGCACCCCGGACGTAGCCTGAAGGAGTGCAACGAGTGCGTAGCCTCCCGAAGCGCAGCGGAGCGGACTGGAGGGTGGACGCCCGGAGTTACGACTGATTTCCCTGACGCGCTGGCCGATG
>JAJTXO010001004.1 GCA_021463315.1 Caldilineales bacterium
CCAACGAAATGGCCGAAGCCGCGGCCGCCAAGGGGCTGACCGAGCTGGCCAACGCCTACAACGGCGACTACAAGGGCACGGTCGTCACCATGAACGGCCCCTTCACCGAGGCCGACGCGGTGATCTTCAACGAATCGATCGCCGCCTTCGAGGAAGCCACCGGCATTGACATCCAATACGAGGGCTCCAAAGAGTTCGAGGCCAGCATCAGCATCCGCGTGCAGGCCAACGACGCGCCCGACATCGCCGACTTCCCCCAGCCCGGCCTGCTGAACACCTTCGTTGGCCAGGGCAAGGTCATTCCGGCGACCACCTTGGTGCCGGAGAGCTGGCTGGCGGAGAACTACCTGCAGTCATGGCTGGACATGGCGACCATGAACGGCGCCGATGGCGCGCCCGGCCAGTATGGCGTATGGCATCGCTTCAACGCCAAGTCGCTGGTGTGGTATCCCAAGGCCGCCTTCGAGGCTGCCGGCTACACCGTCCCCACCACCTGGGAAGAGCTGCAGGCGCTGCAGGATGAGATCGTAGCCGACGGCGACACCCCCTGGTGCGTCGGCATCGAGTCCGGCGCGGCCACCGGCTGGCCGGCCACCGACTGGACCGAAGAGTTCATGCTGCGCACCACCTCGCTGGAGAACTACGACGCCTGGGTCTTGGGCGAGCTGCCCTTCTCCTCGCCTGAGGTCAAGAACGCCATCGAGACCTTCGCTGAAATCTGGAACAACGACGCCATGGTCTACGGCGGGCGTCCGGCCATCGTCACCACCTTCTTCGGCGACGCGCCGGCCCCCATGTTCCAGGATCCGCCCGGCTGCTGGATGCACAAGCAGGGCAACTTCATCACCTCCTTCTTCCCCGAAGGCAAGCAGTACGGCGTCGACTACGGCGTCTTCTACCTGCCGGGCGTCGACGAGGCCTACGGCAAGCCGTTCCTGGTGGCGGGCGACATCATGGCCGCCTTCCGCGATCGACCTGAGATCCGCGCCGTCATGCAGTACTTCAGCACCGGCGAGGGCATCCGCGGCTGGCTGGCGGCCGGCGGCGCCCTGGGCATGCAGAAAGATGTGGACCTGAGCTGGTACGGCAGCGACCTGGAGCGCGACATCGCCACCCTGGTGAACGATGCGACCTCGGTGCGCTTTGACGGCTCGGACCTGATGCCGGGCGAGGTCGGCGCTGGCTCCTTCTGGAAAGGCATGACCGACTACTTCTCCGGCGCTCAGCCGCTGGACACTGTGCTGGCGGAGATCGATGCATCCTGGCCGCGCTAGCGCGTAGCCGCAGATGACGTCTCAGGGCTGGCAGTGCTTCGAGG
>JAJTXO010001005.1 GCA_021463315.1 Caldilineales bacterium
CCGGGCGATTTATCGCCCGGCGGCCTTCGCCCGGCGGACCATCGCGCCAGGGGACGCTCGCACCCGGCGGACGCTCGCGCCAGCGCGGTCCCGCCGGGGGATGAAGTTCCCCGGCTACACAACGGCGCCCGTTGAAACGGGCTTACCCATCGACGCATCCGCCAGCCCCGTTCACGGGGCGCTGCTGCGTAGCCGGGCGATTTACACTTGCACCTGACGCAAGTGCAGGTGTCGCCCGGCGGCCTTCGCCCGGCGGCCTTCGCCCGGCGGACGCTCGCGCCGGCGCACAGATTCCGTTCCGGGTTCCGGGTTACGCATTACTCGTTACGCATTACGTCAACTTAACACATCCACCATCGCCGCGATGCCGCTGCGGACGGCGGGCCGATGCCCGTTCTGTCGCTGCGCCAGCGGCGACGTCGCGCCGGCCTTGCGGTATTCGCTGTGAACCGCCTGCTCCAGATGGCCATCGGTGACGATCCCCAGCGGGCTGTCCAGCGCCAGCAGCGTAGCCAGTTGCGCCGCGTTGCGGATCTGGCCGCCGGTCATCGCGCAGCGCGCGGCGATGCGTTCCAGCGCCAGCGGATCGACCGCGTGGGCCGGCGGCAGGTGCAGCCGCCAGATGTGCCAGCGCTCCTCGGCCTGGGGCGCGGTGAAGTTGAGGACCACATCCATGCGCCGCTGGAAGGCGCTGTCGATGTTCTCGGCCGCGTTGGTGGTGATCAGCACGATGCCCTGGTAGCTCTCCAGCCGCTGGAGCAGGTAGTTGGTTTCCAGGTTGGCGTAGCGGTCGTTGGCGGTGCGCACCTCCGTCCGGCTGCCCAGCAGCGCGTCGCCCTCGTCCAGCAGCAGCACCACGTCCAGATCCTCGGCGGTGGAAAGCACGCGGTGCAGGTTCTTCTCGGTCTCGCCGATGTACTTGTTGACCACCGCGGCCAGGTCGACGCGGTAGAGGTCCATGCCCAGCTCGGCGGCCAGGATGCGCGCGGCCAGTGTCTTGCCCGCGCCGCTGGGGCCGGTCAGCAGCGCGCGCACGCCCCGGTTGCCGCCCACGCCAAAGGCTGGCCCCAGCCGCTCCGGCAGCCGCTCGCGATGCCGGCAGCGCCGCTCCAGCTCGCCCAGTCGCTCGGCCACCCCGTCGCTGACCACCAGCATCTGCCAGCTCAGGCCGTCGCCCGCCAGGTGTGTGGCGAGGGTGTCCAGCAGTTGGCGGTTGAGCGCGCGGCAGGCCTCCTGCACGTCGGCCACGGTCACCGCAGCGCGGGCCTCCAGCCCGGCGTAGGCGCTGGCCGCGGCCGCCGCGCGGCGGATGTGGC
>JAJTXO010001006.1 GCA_021463315.1 Caldilineales bacterium
ACCCAGAAAAGCTCGCCACAATTCCGGGTTACGAGTTACGCATTACTCGTTACGCCAACGCCATCTCCGCGGCCACTCCCTCTACCGTGGTGGCCTGGCGGAACTGCTGTGTGTAGAGATTGTAGTAGTGGCCGCGGGCGCGCAGCAGCTCGCTGTGGCTGCCGATCTCGGCGATGCGGCCACCCTCGATCACCAGGATGCGGTCGGCGCGGCGGATGGTGCTGAGCCGATGGGCGATGACCACGCTGGTGCGGCCAGCCATCAGCGTCTCCATGCCCTGCTGGATCAGCGCCTCGGTCAGGGTGTCCACCGAGCTGGTGGCCTCGTCCATGATGAAGATCTCTGGCTTGGCCAGCACCGCGCGCGCCAGGCTGAGCAACTGCTTCTGGCCCACCGAGAGCAGCGTGCCCCCTTCGCCCACCTCCTGTTCGTAGCCTTTGGGCAGAGTGGCGATGAAGGGATGCGCGCCGGCCATCTGCGCCGCGGCCTCGATCTCGGCGTCGCTGGCGTCCAGACGGCCATAGCGGATGTTCTCGCGGATGGTGCCGGAGAAGAGGTAGGGCGTCTGCAGCACGATGCCCAGCCGCGATTGCAGCGCGTGCTGGGTCAGCTCGCGGTAATCGCGGCCGTTGATGAGCACCGCGCCGCTCTTCGGCTCGTAGAAACGGCACAGCAGATTGACCACCGTCGACTTGCCGCCGCCGGTGGGGCCTACCAGCGCGATGGTCTCGCCCTGGCGGATGGTCAGGCTGAAGTCGTCCAGCACCGGCTTGCCTGGCTCGTAGTGGAAGTTGACATGGTCGAAGTGGATATCGCCGCGCACCGTGCCAGGGTCCAGCGCGCCCGGCTGGTCCACGATGTCGGGCTCTGTGTCCAGCAGCGAGAAGATGCGCTCGGCCGAAGCGATGGCGTTCTGCATCTCGGCGAAGACGCGCGCCAGGTCCTGGATCGGCCAGATCATGAAGGTGATGTAGGAGACAAAGGCCGCGATGCCGCCGATGGTCAGCCCGGCCAGTGCGCCGCTGGGGTTCAAGGCCTCGATGCCGGCGTACCAAACCACCGCGCCCACGGCGAAGGAGGCCACCAACTGCACGATGGGCAGGAACATGGCCGACAGTACGGCCGCGCGGTAGCCAGCCCGGTACATCTCGCTGGTCAGCCGGTCGAACTCGGCCAGGTTTTCCTCCTCGCGGTTCAGCGCCTTGACCACGCGCACGCCGGTGATGTTCTCGTTGTAGGCCGCGGTGATCCTGGAGTTGACGCGGCGCACGTTGCGGTACTGGGTCAGAATGCGGCGCTGGAAGTAGAGGGCCA
>JAJTXO010001007.1 GCA_021463315.1 Caldilineales bacterium
AGCCCGCTTTCGCCGATGACGAAGGCGGTGGCGTTGGGCTTCTGTGAGTGCAGAAAGCGCGCGGTGGCCATGGCCGAGGTGAAGATGCGCTCGGGCGGGATGTCCAGCCCGATCAGCTTGAAGCGATGGGCCAGGTCGCCAGGGGTGTAGAGCGGGTTGTTGGTGAGCACCAGAAAGGTCGCGCCGCTGGCCTGCAGGCGAGCAATGAACTGATCAGCGCCGGGGATGATGGTGCGGCCGCTGACCAGCACGCCGTCCATGTCGATGAGGTAGTTTTTCATGGGGTTTGCTGTATCATCTCAATAGATTGGGGAAGACTTCCGAAGTCTCGACCCCGGTGGGTCGCGTTGGGCTGGTCGGGCGGCGCTGGCATCAACGCCATCGACCGGCCTGCGCGCTGGCGCGGTCCAGCGCCTGCACCTGGTCTGCACTGAGGCGCCAGCCCAGCGCGCCGGCGTTGTCTCGGGCCTGGCGCGCGTTTTTGGCGCCCGGAATCGGCGCCGTTCCCTTGCAGATGGCCCAGTTGAGCGCCACCTGGGCGGGGGTTTTGCCGCCATGAGCCGCGCCCAGCTCGGCCAGCACTTTGATCAGCGGCTGCACCTGAGCCAGGCTGCTGGCATAGCGCTGTTGGCGCAGGCCGGGCGGTGGATTGTCCGGCGTGTATTTGCCGGTCAGCAGCCCTTGAGCCAGCGGACTATAGGCGATCAGGGTGACATTCAACCGCCGGCACATCTCCAGCAGGCCGCTGGATTCCGGCTTGCGCTGCCACAGGCTATATTCCACCTGGTTGGAGGCCAGCGGGATGCCGCGGCGCGCGAGCGCGGCATGGGCGCGCTGGAGCTGCTCGACGTTGTAGTTGGAGACCCCCACAGCCTGCACCAACCCGGCCTCCACCGCATCGGCCAGGGCGTCCATCCAGGTGTCGATACTTCGGGGCGGGAAGGGCCAGTGCAGTTGGTAGAGCGCGATGCGCTCCATGCCCAGTCGCTGCAGGCTGAGCCGCAGGGCGCGCCGCAGTTGGGCCTTGCTCAGCCGCCAGGGAAAGGGGAAGAACTTGCTGGCGATCACCACTGGCCAGCCGGCCCGGCGGGCATAGAGGCCCAGCAGTTGCTCCGATCGGCCCAGGCCGTAGACTGAGGCCGTGTCGAAGAAGTTGATGCCGTAGGCCAGGCTGGCCTGAAACGCGGCGTCGATGTCGGCGTTGGAGTAGCCGCCCTTGCCATATTGCCAGAACCAGGTATCGCCCCAGGCCCAGGTGCCAATGCCCAGCGGGCTGATCTGGATGCCGGTCGTCCCCAGCGG
>JAJTXO010001008.1 GCA_021463315.1 Caldilineales bacterium
CGGCGGGTGACCGTGGATGCCCCCCAATCCGAAGCCGAGCCGGTCGCCCTCGAGGGCGCGCTAGTCGAGATCCCGACGGTCGTGTCGGACCGCTCCGGCCGCTACATACCCGGGCTGACCGGGCAGGACTTCGAGATTTACGAGAACGGCGAACGGCAGGACATCGCGTTCTTCCGTGACGACCGGGTGCCGATCCACGTCGCCTTGTTGATGGATACCAGCAATTCGACGCGGCTCTCGCTGGGCGACATTCAAGATGCCGCGGTCGAGTTCACGAACCTGCTCATGCCCGGTGACCGGATAATGATCGTTTCGTTTGACGACGAGGTGCGCGTGGAGCAGGAGTTCACGAGCGACCGGGACTTGCTCGTGGCGGCGATTCGGCGGACGGCGCCGCACCAGGGAACGAAACTCTACGACGCGGTGTATGAAACGGTGGCGCAGAGGATGAAGGACCTCGAAGGCCGCAAGGCAATGGTTCTGCTGAGCGACGGACAGGACAACAGAAGCGCCCGGTCGTTCGCCGAAGCCGTCCAGGTCTGCTCCGAGAGCGACGTCATCGTTTACGGGATCCGTTATCCCGCCAGGTGGCAGATCCTGAGCGGCGGCGCCGGCGTGCCGAATCCGAACCCGAATCCGACCGTACCGCCCGGGACGGGCAAGAAGAGCAGGAAGAAGTGGAGGATTCCCAACATTCCGGGCCTGCCGGGTATTCCGGGTGTGGGATGGCCGTTGCAGGACACATGGAACTCGAACGTGCAGGGTGGCGGCGCTCGCAAGACGATCAATCCGTTCATGGAGACCGTCACGGCGAATTCCGGTGGCCAGCTCTTCTATGCGAATGCCATCGGTGACATCAGAGGCCTCTTCGGCAGGATCGCCGAGGAACTGAGGCACGTCTACGTGCTCGCCTACTCGCCCTCGAACCCGCAGAGGAACGGCGGATACCGCGCGATCCAGGTGAAAGTCGTCACGCATCCCGACGCGACAGTCCGCCATCGTCTTGGATACCAGGCGATGCCGTAGCGCGAACAGCAGCGATCGAAGGGCCAGCCTCGGGCCTAACGTGCGCATCGGCCTCCATCGGGTTCACGGACGGTACAGCGGAGTTCATCTCAGTGCTTCGCACTGACAGGGCAGGGTGAAACTTGGAGTCCGCAGGACCTGGAATCAAGAGCCGAGAGGGGAGCTTCTAGAGAGACGGCCGTCTCGGCCGCACAGGCTGTACCCGTACACTCGGTCATCCTCTGCGACCGCGGAGCGGTCGATGTAATAGCCGTGGGTCGCGCGCGGCGAGTGC
>JAJTXO010001009.1 GCA_021463315.1 Caldilineales bacterium
CTTCGGCGGACCTCAGCATGACAAGGGCGCAGGGGCTTTTGAGAAGCTCTGGTGGCTTCTGGCACAAACTTGACGCGGCTAAGCTCGATAACGTATAATGGCGCTACAACTGCGGCGCACGACCTCTGTGCGTCGCATTTTTCGACCCTAAAACAGTATCATCTCAATAGATTGGGGAAGACTTCCGAAGTCTTATGGGCTGTGAGCTCGTTTTGAACAAACCTGCGCAGACTTCGGAAGTCTCGACCCCGGTTTTCTGAGATGATACCCAAAACAGGTTTCAGGAGACAAACGATTATGATCGGCGTTCAGGATTTGCGCAAAGGCGTTACGTTTGAGTTCGAGAACAACATCTATCGCGTGTTGCAGTATGAGCACATCAAGACCGGCCGCGGCGGCGCGACCATTCGCATCAAGGCGCGCGATCTGCGCAGCGGCGCCACCATCGACCGCACCTTCCCGTCGGGCAACCGGGTGCAGGATATCCGCCTGGACCACGCCACCGTGCAGTATCTCTATCACGAAGGCGACATGTACACCTTCATGGACCTGGAGAGCTACGACCAGCCCATGCTGACGGCCGACGTGCTGGGTGATGCGGTCAACTATCTCAAGCCGGAGATGACTTTGGACGTGGTCAGCTACGAGGGCAAGCCCATCGACATCGAGTTGCCTACCACCGTGGACATGGAAGTGACCTACACCGAGCCAGGTTTTGCCGGCGACACGGCGACCGGCGCCACCAAGAGCGCCCAGATGGAGACCGGACTGAAGGTGCAGGTGCCCCTTTTCGTCAACGTGGGCGACATGATTCGCGTCGACACTCGCAGCGGCGCCTACGTCACCCGCGTCTAGCGTGTAGCGCTGGCCGCCATTTGGCGTTGGAGCTTGCCTGCGCTATAATGCCGATCGTCGGGCGGTGACCCGGCGCTGTGCCACCCTAGCTCAGCCGGTAGAGCAGCGCATTCGTAACGCGCCGGTCGTCGGTTCGATTCCGACGGGTGGCTCCTTGCATCACGACGAGGCCCCAACCGCCACTGGTTGGGGCCTTTGTTTGCCCATACACCGAGACCCTTCGCCGAGCCTCAGGGTGACAAGGGTGACAGTTCGGATGGTGTTTGTTGACTGCTCAGACCACTTCCCCAGCCCCCGCGCCGCACCCCATCGATCGCCTGTATCGCTTCGTGGCCAGCGATCGGGTGCTGGCTGTTGTGCTGAGCCTGGCCGCGCTGGTGCTGCTGTTGGCGTTGTTGCTGCCCCAGGCGCCGCCGACCAGCGCGCAGCAGAATCCGGAGCGCTG
>JAJTXO010000101.1 GCA_021463315.1 Caldilineales bacterium
ATAGTACCCAAATGGGTCATTTTTTGCGGCTGCGCGCCGGTCTGATAGGTTGCTGCGCTTCCGGCTGCCCACATTGCGGCCACGCCGTCCCGTTACGGAGACGTTTTCAATCGATTTGTCAATTCTCATGGATTGCGCTATGATTGCGGCCAACTGTGGCCCAGAACCGCAGTCTCTCTTCCTCGATCAGCCGGATCGACCCATCCTCTGCGTGGCGCGGCGCTTCTTCATTCCCGAAGCTGTCCCAGCCGCACCACCTGGCCATCGCAACAACTCATCCTTGCTTGACAACCGATCAGCCTGTGGCGCGGGGCGCTTTGCGCCGCATCGACGCTCATAACGCCACGAATCTAGACTTCCGAAGTCTCAGGCCAAATCCGATTCTGCAGCGAGTTCAGGAGGACGAATCCATGCCCAAGAAAGCATCTGTCGCAGTTTTGATCGTGCTGGTGTTGGCCGCGATGCTGGCCGCCTGCGCCCCCCCTGCCGCGCCGGCACCCCAAGCAGCGCCGGCCGATCAAGGCGCCACCCCTGCACCAGAAAAGCCGCTGGTTTTCGGCGCCTATGCCACCGCCATCGAGGAGCCGTGGGACGGCGTGATCCACGTGGCGCTGAATCAGGCGCAGAACGCTGGCCAAATCACCTACAAGTACACGGACGATATCGGCTATGCCGGCGATATGGAGCGTGTGCTGCGTGAAGTGGCCGAGAAGGACAAGCCGGCCGTCATCTTCGGCGACGCCTTTGGCAACGAGGAGGCTGTGCGCCGCGTGGCCAAGGACTTCCCCGATATCGCCTTTGTCTTCGGCTCTGGCGGCGGCCCAGTGGAACCCAATTTCTCCGTCTTCGACAACTGGATCCACGAGCCCGCCTATCTGAGCGGCATGTTGGCCGGCGGCCTGACCAAGAGCAACATCATCGGCGTGGTGGGCGGCCTGCCTGTGCCTGAGGTCAATCGCATCGTCAACGCCTTCACGGCCGGCGCGCTGGCGGTCAACCCCAATGTAGACGTCAAAACCTCCTTCATCAACAGTTGGTTCGATCCGGCCGCAGCCAAAGAGGCGGCCCTGGCGCAGATCGACGCCGGCGCTGACGTGTTCTTCGCCGAACGTTTTGGCGTGATCGAAGCTGCAGCCGAAAAGGGCCTGTGCGCCTTTGGCAACATGAGCGACCAGACCGCGCTGGCCCCCGACTACGTTGTCAGCGGCCCGGTGTGGAACATGCAGCCGACCGTCGACTACATCATCAATCAGGTCAAGGCCGGCGCCTACACTGCACAGGATCTGAAGGATTTCAGCATGGTGGCCAAGGGCGGCGCCAGCCTGGCCGCGATCAACATGGCCGTCAAGTGCGGCTTGACACAGGCCTTGGTCGACCAGGTCACAGCCAAGGAGAACGAGATCAAGAGCGGTCTCTTCCGCGTGGACATCAACGAAGCGCCGCCGCCCGCGTCGTCGAAGGGATCGTGAGATAGAGGGAAGAAGGGGAGGAGGGAGAGGAGGCGCGAGAGATGGCTGTTCTGTCTCCTGGTCTACCTGCATCCTTCCTTTCTCCCCTCTCCCCTTTTCCTTCCTTCCTCCTTCTTTATCTCCCCTCCTTTCTCTCTTTTCATCTTCTCCTCTGCTCCCTTCCTTCCCCTGCTTTCCTGCCTTTTCCAACATGACCACACCCCCTCTTGCCGTCGAGATGCGCGGCATCACGAAGCGCTTTGGGACGCTGGTGGCCAACGACGGCGTCGATTTCAGCCTGCGCTGCGGGCAGGTGCATGCGCTGCTGGGCGAGAACGGCGCGGGCAAGAGCACCCTGATGCGCATCCTCTACGGCCTGTACCATGCCGACGCGGGCGAGATCCGGGTCAACGGCGCACCTGTCTCGATCCGTTCGCCCAAGGATGCCATCGCGCACGGCATCGGCATGGTGACCCAGCACTTCGCGCTGGTTCCGCCGCTGACCGTGGCCGAAAACGTGGTGCTGGGCTACAACCCGGGCGTGCGGCTGGACCTGGCCCAGGCCGCGCAAAAGGTGGGCGAGGCTGCTGCCCGGCTGGGCATCGAGGTGGAGCCGCAGGCTCTGGTGAGAGATCTTTCCGTCGGCGAGCGCCAGCGCGTGGAGATCCTCAAGGCGCTCTACCGCCACGCCACCGTGCTGATCCTCGACGAGCCAACCGCCGTCTTGGCGCCACAGGAGGTGGACCAGCTATTCGCCAGCCTGCGACGTCTTCAGGCCGGCGGTCTGTCCGTGGTCTTCATCAGCCACAAGCTTCATGAGGTCATGGCGATCACCGACCAGGTGACCGTGCTGCGCGGCGGCCAGGCCATCGGCGTCGTCAACACCGCCGAGGCCACACCGGCCGAGCTGGCGCGCATGATGGTGGGACGGGTAACGCTGGCGGCCTCCAAGCTGAATCGAACCGAGGAAACAGACCCCAACTCCGCGACGCCGGCTTTACAGCTGCAGAACCTATCCGCCCTGGACAACAGAAATTTGTCCGCGTTGAAGGCCATCACGCTGGAGGTGTATGCGGGCGAGATCGTGGGCCTGGCTGGCGTCTCCGGCAATGGCCAGAGCGAGCTAGCCCAGGCGCTGGAGGGATTGCGCCGCGTCTCATCCGGCCGGATTTTGGTCGACCATCAGGATCTGACTCATGCCAATCCGGAGCGCGTCATGCAAGCCGGCGTCGGCCGCATTCCAGAAGATCGCCACGAGAGCGTCGTGGGCGAGATGACCGTGGAGCAGAACATGGCGCTGGAGCACCTGGACGAGTTCACGCGCGGCGGCCAACTGGACAAACGTCGCATGCGCCAGCATGCTGAGCAGCTCATCGCCGCCTATCAAATCAAGGCTCGGCCCGACGACCGCATCCGCACCCTCTCCGGCGGCAACATGCAGAAGGTGATTCTGGCGCGCGTCCTGGAGCGCAACCCCCAGGTGATCGTCGTAGCCCAGCCCACGCGCGGCCTGGACGTAGGCGCCACCGAATATGTGCATGGCAAGCTGCTGGAGCAGCGCCAGCGCGGCGCGGCCATCCTGCTGATCTCCGAAGACCTGGACGAGATCCTGGCGCTCTCCGACCGCATCGCCGTGATCTACGAAGGCGAAATCCAGGGGATTCTACTGCGCGCCGAGGCCGATCCGGAGCGGCTGGGGCTGTTGATGTCCGGCGCTGCCCGCGCCCAGTCACCCACGCCACGGGCCGGTGTGTAAGCGTAGCCTCACCAATGCAGTCTTGATCGGATTTTCCAACGAAGCCCGTTCGACCCATGCCGGCGCCGTCAAGCAATGCGTGGGCGAGCATGGCGAACCACTGCGCAAGGCCTTTGTCGTCATGCAGCCGAGAATCGTTCGTATCACCCGCCAGTCGCGCTGAGACTGTCCGAAGGGATATGCTAATGAGCATGAAAATCGAACGCAACCCTGCACCAGTCTGGTTCCGGCCTCTGATTCCGCTGCTGGCTATCGTATTGACCATGGTCATCACCTCGACCCTGGTGCTGCTGGTCGACGCCAACCCGCTGCAGGCCTACTACTATTTTCTGGTCGAGCCGCTCTCCAGTCGCGTCAGCCTGATCGAGGTGCTGGTCAAGTCCACGCCGCTGCTGCTGACCGGCGCGGCCGTGATCTTCGCCTTCGTGGGCGGCTTTTGGAACATCGGCGCTGAAGGCCAACTGCTGGCTGGCGCGGCGGCCGCCACAGCCATCGGCCTGCAGATGGACAACGCGCCCCCCATCCTGGCCCTGCCGCTGGTGATCGGCGGCGGCTTTCTGGCGGGCATGGCCTGGGTGTTGATTCCCGCGTTGATGAAGGTCAAGCTCAACATCGACGAGGTGGTGACCACGCTGCTGCTCAATTCGGTGGCGCTGCTGGGCGTCAGCGCGCTGCTCAACGGCCCCTGGCGTGATCCGGTGTCGCAGTGGCCGCAGTCGCCGGAGATCGCGGCGGCCGCCATCTTCCCCAAGCTGATCCCCCGCTCGCGGCTGCACTTGGGCTTCATCGTCGCCATTGTCGTGATCCTGATGATCTGGTTCGTGCTCAACCGCACGGCGTTCGGCCTGCGCATGCGCGCCGTGGGTCTGTCGCCCAACGCGGCCCGCTTTGCCGGCATCAAGGTTGAACGCACGCTGCTCACGGCTGCGCTGGTCAGCGGCGGCATCGCGGGGTTGGCGGGCGCGGGCGAGGTGGCCGGCATCCACTATCACCTGATCGACGCTATCTCCGGCGGCCACGGCTACACCGGCATTCTGGTGGCCACGCTGGCCGGACTCAACCCGCTGGGCGGTGGCTTGGCCGCGCTCTTTATCGGAGTCATCGACACCGGCAGCCAATCGGTCAGCCGCGCCCTGGGCGTCCCCGTCTATCTCGGCGATGTGATCCTGGCCACGCTGCTGCTGGTGACGCTGGCCATGCTCCTGTTGCAGCGGTATCGGGTGCGCTGGGAGAGAAAAGGAGAGGCAAGGAGGGAAGTGAAGGAATGAGATTTCCCTCCTTGCCGTTCCCCCCTCGATAACCATGGAAAACGCTCTCCTCCTCACATTCCTGGTTGGTTTGATCGCCGCAACGCTGCGCGTGGCAACGCCGCTGATCTACGGCGCCATCGGCGAGATCTTCACCGAGCGCGCGGGTGTGCTCAATCTGGGCATCGAAGGAACGATGTTTCTGGGCGCGTTCGTGGGCTTCGCCGTGGCCGCCAAAGCCGAGACGGCTGGCGTGGCCGGCTATCTCTGGCTGGGCTTGGCCGCAGCGATGCTGGCCGGCGTGCTGATGGCGCTGCTGATGGCGCTGCTGACTGTTACCCTGGGACTGAACCAACACGTCTCTGGCCTGGGCATCACCTTGCTGGCCACAGCGCTGTCGCTGTTCGGCTTTCGCCTGGTCTTCGGGGAGAGCGCGGTGCTGCCCTCAGTCGATCCCTTCCCCCAGGTTGCGCCCTTCGGCGCGACACCCATCCTGGGGCCGATCTTCACACAGTATCTGTTGACCTACATCGCCTTTCTGGTGATCACCCCGTTGGGCTGGTGGGTGTTGTACCGCACCAATTTCGGCCTGGCCATCCGCTCTGTGGGCGAAAATCCAGAGGCCGCCGACGCGGCCGGCATCAACGTCTTCCGCATCCGCTACACCGCGCTGATGATCGGCGGCGCGTTGATGGCCGTGGGCGGGGCGTTTCTGTCGCTGGCCCAACTGGGCGCGTTCTCGCCCGGCATCATCGCTGGCCGTGGCTGGGTATGCATCGCCCTGGTGATCTTCGCCCGCTGGGATCCCCTGCGCGGCCTGCTGGGCGCGCTGCTCTTCGGCGGCGTCTTCGCCCTGCAACTGCGCCTGCAAACCATCGGCTTTGCCCTGCCCTACGAGGTGTTGCTGGCCCTGCCCTACCTGGTGACCATCGCCGCCCTGGCCATCGCCGGCCGCAACGCGGCCTACCCAGGCGCGTACTTGAAGCCGTACAGGCGTGAGTGACGGCGTCCGGTAAACGGTGAACGGTAATCTGATCAGAGGTCACCGCTCACCGCTCACCGCTCACCGCTCACCGAATCCCCCCACAGGTGAACCATGGACAAATTCATGCAAGCAGCTATCGACGAAGCAAGACAAGGCCTAGCCGAGGGTGGCATCCCCATCGGCTCGGTGCTGGTGATCGACGGCAAGATCGTCGGTCGCGGCCACAACCGACGCGTGCAGCAGGGCAGCGCTATCCTGCACGCCGAGATGGACTGCCTGGAAAACGCCGGCCGGCTGACGGCCAAGGACTACCAGCGCGCCGTGCTCTACTCCACCCTGTCGCCGTGCGACATGTGCAGCGGCGCCGCTCTGCTCTACAAGATCCCCACGGTCGTCGTTGGCGAGAACAGGACCTTCCAGGGGCCGGAGGACTACGTCCGCTCGCGCGGCGTGGAGTTTGTGGTGCTGGATGATCCGACCTGCATCCAGTTGATGCAGGACTTCATCGCCGCCCGACCGGAGCTGTGGAACGAGGACATCGGAGTGTAGCGCAGCCAGGAACAGGGTTGATCAGCGACGGGGGATCAGCGCTGATCCCCCTTTTTGTTCATTCCGTGCGGGTGTCGATGTCGTCTGGGTACATCAGCGCCGCATGGCCGCGCTCCCCTGTGCGGATGCGGATGACGTCCTCGACCGGGTAGACGAAGATCAAGCCGTCGCCCACGCTGCCCGTTTCGGCGGCCTGGCAGATGGTCTCGATCGCCTTGTCCAGGTTGTGGTCGCTCAACACGATGTTGACCTGCAGACGGGGCAGCAGATCGATCTTGTAGGCGCCGCTGCGGCCCACCAGCTCGATGCCGCCCTGCCGGCCGTGCCCCCGGCATTCGGTCACGTTCATGCCGACGATGCCGATGTTTTGCAGCGCGACCTTGACGTCGTGTAACTTCTCTTCGCGGATGATCGCCTCGATCTTCTTGGTCATGGTGGTCACTCCTGTTGCCTGGGCCAGCCCTGGCAGCGCCTTACGCATAGGCCCGTTCGCCGTGCTCGGCGATATCCAGCCCGATTTGCTCTTCGACATCTGACACGCTCAGGCCGACCGTGCGCTTGAGCACCTTCCCCAGCAGCCACGTCACACCGAAGGCAAACAGGACGGTGATTCCGGCGGCCATCGCCTGCACCACGAACTGCTGCGGATTGCCGTAGAACAGGCCATCGGCCCCGGCCGGGTTGACCGCCTTCGTGGCGAAAAGGCCGGTCGCCAGCGCGCCCCACAGGCCGCCCATGCCGTGACACGCCCACACGTCCAGCGATTCGTCCAACCGGCGCCTTTGGCGCAGCTTGATGGCGAAGAAGCTGATGGGCGCAGCCAGCGCGCCGATCATGATCGCCCCCAGCGGGGTGACATAGCCGGCCGCCGGCGTGATGGCCACCAGTCCCACCACGGCGCCGGTGATGATGCCCAGGATGCTGGGCCGGCTGTCGCGCCAGCTCAACAGCATCCAGACCAGCGCGGCGGCTGCGGCCGCGGTGTTGGTGTTCAGGAGCGCCGTAGCGGCCAGGCCGTTGGCGCCCAGCGCGCTGCCGCCGTTGAAGCCGAACCAGCCCATCCACAGCAGGCCGGCGCCCAGCACCGAGAAGGGGATGTTGTGCGGCTCCATGCCGCCGTTGCTGAAGCCCTGGCGGGGCCGGATGATCAAGGCCAGCGCCAGGGCCGAGAATCCCGCCGTGATATGCACGACGTTGCCGCCGGCGAAGTCCAGCGCGCCCAGATTCCGCAGGATGCCGCCGATGCCCCAAACCCAATGGGCCACCGGATCATAGACCAGCGTCGCCCACAGCAGGCTGAAGATCAGGAAGGTCTTGAAGCGGATGCGCTCCACGAACGCGCCGCTGATCAGCGCCGGAGTGATCACCGCAAACATCATCTGATACGCCGCGAATAGCACGAAGGGGATGGTGGCGGCGTAGGCCGGGTTCGGCTCCGGTCCCACGCCGTTCAGCCCCAGGTAGTCGAAGCCGCCAACGACGCCGCCCAGGCTGGCGCCAAAGGCCAGCGAAAAGCCGAACAAGATCCACTGGAGACTGATGAGCGCCATCATGATGAAGCTCAGGTTCAGCGTGGAGAGCACATTCTTCTTGCGGACCATTCCGCCGTAGAAAAAGGCCAGGGCCGGGGTCATCACCAACACCAGCGTGGTGGAGATCAGAACCCAGGCGGTGTCGCCCGTGTCGATGCTGTTCATTGTGAACCTCCGATGAATGTATCACGACCAATCAGGACTGGCGAAAGCGCAGCCGCACGCCCATGCCCAAAGCCAACTGACCCATGCAGTATAGCAGGCGGCCCTGCCAGGGCATAGTACCCAAATGGGTCATATTTCGCGGCCGCGCTCCTTCTCGCCCCGAAACGTGATGCCAGGCACACCGGGCCGTGACCACAGACGCTATCGCCGGCGGCTCCCTTCTGTTGTGCCTATGGCGCTGTAACAGCCTACCCCCAGACACTACCGGCACATTGCTGCACCATCGGCCACTCATGGACAACGCAACGGTGCTGTGCTATAATGCCTGCCACCGAAAGCGCACGCCCTGATCTTGAGGACCTATGTCGATGAACGGCAAACTAGCAGCAACGGTTCAGGTTGAGGATGTTCCTGCCACAGCGCAATTGGCAGGAGCCATCGATAAAGCGAAAAGTGGATTGTACGTGAGCTCCGGTAGTACGGTGTACTTTGTGGCCCTGCCTGTGCAAGATTACGAGAAGATGCAGCGCCAGCAGCAGCGCTTGCTGCTGCGAGAGCAGTACATTCGCTCGCTCATCGAGACTGGTTACTCTGGCTCAGAGTTGCAGGCGTTGTTGCCTGCATTCGATGCCGCCGATGAAGCCTGGTTAGTAGATTCCGCCGCGGCCAGGACGCGCATAATTGAGCAATCGCAGGCGGCCCTTCAGCGCTACTGCCGGGAACAAGGCATCGACTATGAGACAATGGGTGAAGAGGAAATTGATCACCTAGCCCAAATGGTGGTCAAGCAGGCGCGGGGAACGATCGATGCTCAGAGCGGTTCTTGACACCAATATCTGGGTTGCCGCTGCCGGTTGGCATGTCGCACTATTGGGTTCGCCAAGTTAATCGTAAAAGGATCGGACTATGGAAGTCCTCGACTCACACCTTGACCCGCAAGACCCCCAGTTTCAAGCCAACGCGGCGCATAACCGCGCCTTAGCCGAGGAGCTGCGCAGCCGGCTGACCCAGGTGCGCAGCGGCGGCGGCCAGCAGGCCCAGCAGCGCCATGCTGAGCAGGGCAAGCTTTTCGTCCGGGAGCGCATCGACCGGCTGCTGGATCCCGGCTCTCCCTTCCTGGAGCTCTCCTCCCTGGCCGCGTGGGAGCTGTACAATGGCGACGCGCCCTGCGCGGGCATCGTCACCGGCATCGGTAGCGTTGCCGGCCGGGAGTGCCTGATCGTCGCCAACGACGCCACGGTCAAGGGGGGAACCTACTACCCCATGACGGTCAAGAAGCACCTGCGCGCCCAGCAGGTGGCGCTGGAGAACCGCTTGCCCTGCATCTATCTGGTGGACTCAGGCGGCGCGTTCCTGCCCATGCAGGACGAGGTCTTCCCCGACGTGGACGACTTCGGCCGCATCTTCTACAACCAGGCCACCATGAGCGCGGCCGGCATCCCGCAGATCGCGGCCGTGATGGGCTCCTGCACGGCCGGCGGCGCCTATGTGCCGGCTATGAGCGACGAGACGGTGATCGTCAAGGGCACCGGCACCATCTTCCTGGGCGGGCCGCCGCTGGTCAAGGCCGCCACCGGCGAGGAGGTGACGGCCGAAGAGCTGGGCGGCGCGGACGTGCATACCCGCATCTCCGGCGTGGCCGACCATCTGGCGCTGGACGACGAGCACGCGCTGGAGCTGGTGCGCGGCATCGTGGGCTCGCTCAACACCCGCAAACAGATCGAGCAGGATCTGGCCCCGCCCGAAGAACCGCTCTACGACCCGACCGAGCTATACGGCGTCATCCCGCGCACCTTCCGCGAGGTCTACGATGTGCGGGAGGTGATCGCCCGGCTGGTGGACGGTAGCCGCTTCCGCGAGTTCAAGGCGCTGTATGGGACGACGCTGGTCACCGGCTTTGCCCGCATCTGGGGCTATCCCATGGGGATCGTGGCCAACAACGGCATCCCGTTCAGCGAATC
>JAJTXO010001010.1 GCA_021463315.1 Caldilineales bacterium
GCACCGGCCGCGCCGGCCCCTGTGGCGGCCGCGCCCAAACCGGCGGGCGGCGGCTCCTTCGGCTATGGCATCCAGGCTCACATGGTGGACAACGGCCAGGCCGGCCAGGTGATGAACGTCACCCGCAACATGGGCTTCAACTGGGTCAAGCAACAGATCGAGTGGAAGCGCTTCGAGGCCAACCAAGGCTCCATCGACTGGGGCAACATGGATGAGATCGTCAACGCGGCCGGCGCGGCGGGCACCAACCTGCTGTTCAGCGTGGTCAACGCACCCAACTGGGCGCGCGGCGGCGCGGGCGATCTGAGCGTCGGCGGCCCGCCGGCCGATCCCAACACCTTCGCCAGCTTCCTGGGCCAGGTGGCCGCCAAGTACTGCGGCACGCCGCTGAAGGCGATCGAGGTGTGGAACGAGCAGAACCTGCACTACGAGTGGGGCAACATGGCCATCGACCCCGGCGCCTACATGAACCTGCTGCGACCGGCCTATCGAGCCATCAAGGCCGCCTGCCCGTCGATGTATGTCATCAGCGGGGCGCTGACCCCCACCGGCGCACCGGCGCCCTGGGCCATGGATGACTTCACCTACCTGGAGGGCATGTACCAACAGGGGCTGAAGGACTACGCCGACGGCATCGGCGCCCACCCCAGCGGCTTCAACGTGCCGCCCAGCGCCACCTGGCAGGATGCCTGCACGGTGATCCAGCGCACGGGCAACAGCTACGCCGGGCCCTGCAACAGCCCGCACCACTCCTGGAGCTTCCGCAGCACCATGGAGGGCTATCGCAACATCATGGCCAAGTATGGCGACACCAACAAGCGCGTCTGGCCGACGGAGTTCGGCTGGGCCAGCGGCTGGACCGGCGCTTCCGGCTATGAGTACGCCAACGACAACGACCTGGACGAGCAGGCCGCGTGGACGGTGGAAGCCTACAACATGATGCGCAACTGGGGCTGGGTGGGTCCGGCCTTCCTGTGGAACCTGAACTTCCGCGTGGTGGCCAACGGCACCGAGAAGGCCCAGTGGGGCATCGTCGATCCCGGCTGGGGTCCGCTGCCCGCCTACAACGCGCTGGCCAACATGCCCAAGTAGCCCTGGCTAAACGAAATCACCCCCCGAAGTCCCTGATCGCGCTCTGGCTGTCGCCATCCGGTCAGGGACTTCCTGCTATCTCAGCTCAGGAGAGACACCGATGACTTCCCGCAGCTCACTGCCCCGCTCACCGTTGCGCCACCTTCTGCTGGCAGCCCTCGCTCTGGTCCTGGCCGCCAGCGCCGCGCTGGCTGGCCCATCAGCCT
>JAJTXO010001011.1 GCA_021463315.1 Caldilineales bacterium
AACGAGGACGCGCTCGCCACCGCGCGCCAGGTGGGGCGCGATGAGGGCATCCTGGTCGGCATCTCCTCGGGCGCGGCCGTTTGGGCGGCCCTGCAGGTGGCGGCGCGGCCAGAGAACGCCGGCAAGCGCATCGTGGCGGTCATCCCCTCCAACGGCGAGCGCTACCTGAGCACGGTGCTCTACGCCGACCTGGCCTAGCAGAACCAGAAGACTTCGGAAGTTGCTGCTGCAGCAACTTCCGAAGTCTTGGGCTGACAAGGAGGTTCGCCATGTTCTCCACCCTGCATCACGACATGCAAGCGGTATTCGATCGCGATCCGGCCGCGCGCAGCAAGCTGGAGGTGTTGCTCACCTATCCGGGGCTGCACGCCATCTGGCTGCATCGGCTGGCCCACTGGCTGTGGCGGCGCGATCTCAAGCTGCTGGGCCGGCTGGTGTCGCAGACCAGCCGCTTCCTGACCGGCATCGAGATCCATCCCGGCGCGGCCATCGGCCCCGGCTTCTTCATCGATCACGGCATGGGCGTGGTCATCGGCGAGACGGCCGAGGTCGGCGCCAATGTGACCATCTACCACGGCGTGACCCTGGGGGGCGTGAGCTGGCAGAAGGGCAAGCGCCATCCCACCATCGGCAATTCGGTGGTGTTGGGCGCGGGCGCCAAGGTGCTGGGGCCGATCGTCGTGGGCGACCACAGCCGCGTGGGCGCCAACTCGGTGGTGGTCAAGGACACGCCAGCCGAGTCGGTGGTGGTGGGCGTGCCCGGCCGGATGCGCCCGCGCGATGGCCTGTTGCAGCCGGCCGACCCGGAGCGCGATCTGCAACACAACATCCTGCCCGACGCCACAGCCGAGGCGCTGCGCGCCTTCGCCGATCGCATGGTGATCTTGGAGGGCGAGATCATGGAGCTGCGCAGCCTGCACAAGGGCGACAACGGCCACCTGGCCCCGCCGCCGGCCGAGTGGACGCCCGACAGATATCTGGGACCGTTTGGCATCTGACGGGGCAGTGCGCGGCGGCTGTACAATGAATCCGATGCGTGCTACAATCCACCTGAACCAACGTGACCACTCAGCTAAGGGCTTGTCCGCAATTAACTTAGCGGTATCATCTCGAAAAACCGGGGTCGAGACTTCCGAAGTCTGCGCAGGTTTGTTCAAAACGAGCTCACAGTCCATAAGACTTCGGAAGTCTTCCCCAAACCGGGGTCGAGACTTCCGAAGTCTGCGCAGGTTTGTTCAAAACGAGCTCACAGTCCATAAGACTTCGGAAGTCTTCCCCCTCTATTGAGATGATAC
>JAJTXO010001012.1 GCA_021463315.1 Caldilineales bacterium
CGATTTGCCAAATCGCCGCATCGTACAGCGATTTGCCAAATCGCTGCGCACGATTTGGAAAATCGTGCTACGAGGGCGGCGCACGATTTGGAAAATCGTGCTACGGGGGCGGCGTCCTTAGTCTTGCGACCAGCCGGCCGGCTCGCGGGGGCAATCGGCCGCGCAGATGGCCAGGCCGGGACAGGTGACGCAGTGGGTGGGCCGCTCGATGCGGCTGCGATAGGCTTTGAAGGCCGCGTCCTGCCAGATGGTGGGCCATGGGTCGCGCAGCAGGTTGCCAGCGACGCGGCGCGGCCCGCGCGGCGGGATCACGGTCCCGTCCGGCTCGACGCGCAGGGCGATGTCGCTGCTGCAGCGCGGGCCACGGCGCACCTGCTCGGCCAGCGCCAGGGCGGGGTTGCGCAGCACAGGTGGCTGCCACTGGATGAGCACCGCTGCCTGCTCGGCCGCCGTCTCCACATCGGCGGCTATCTGCGCCATGCTCGCGGCCGGGATTGCATCCGGGTCCTCGACGCCCGGCGCAGCCACCGCGAAGAACTGGACGTCGACCACGCCCAATGCCAGCAGGCGATCCAGCGTTGCGTCTAGCTCTTCGACAGTGGCCTGGATCAGCGGAACCTGTGCCACATCGGCCAGGGCCAGCGCTTCGGTGCGCAGGAAGAGCGCCTCGGCCAGGGCGTGGTCGCCAACGCCGTACAGGCTGTCGTGCCGCGCGGCCTGGTGCGAGGCGTAGGCCAGGGTCAGGTGGTCCAGCCCGGCCGCGATCAGCTCGTCCAGCAGGCTGGCGGCGGCCAGATCGGTGGCCCGGCCGCTGACGCCGCAGATCAGCCCGGCGCGGGTGGCGGCCTGCACCGCGGCGATCAGCCAGGCAGGGTCGGGGGAGGCCGGCACGCGGAAGATGACGTGGGCGATGCCAGCCTGCCACAGCCGCGGCAGCAGCGGCTGGATCTGTTCGGGGGCGGCCAGCGGCAGGTCAGCCTCGATGGGCGGGATGAGCCGGGCCGCCGGGCCGCCCGCGCTGGGGTCGGCCAGGTTGAAAACGGGGTAGCGGCCGGCTGGCTCGGCCAGCTCGGCCAGCATGGCATGGATCTGGGCTACGTCCTGGCGTTGCCGCGGGGGCGATTGATCGTCGAAGCGCTGGGCCAGGCTCTGGGCGACCGCGTCTTCGTTCGCGCCTTGCAGCAGCTCGCGAGCGATCAGCACGCCGCTGGCGGTCAAGCGGGCGCAGGCGACGGCGTTGGCCACCAGCAGGCCGCCGCCGCCGGCATCGACGCGCAGATGATAGCGCACGGTGC
>JAJTXO010001013.1 GCA_021463315.1 Caldilineales bacterium
CCGCCACCAGGCGCAGGCCGCGCAGACAGCGCAGCGGGTCGTCGCTCAGCGCCCGTTCCGAGGTGGTGCGCACCAGACGAGCCTCCAGATCGGCCAGGCTGGCGCCGCGCCATGCCGCGATATCGACCACCAGCACGCGACCATCGGGCCCTTTCAGCAGGGCGCGCCCGACATCGCGGCCCTCATCCAACGGCACATAGGCGCCCTGCATGGCGTTGGCCAGGCGGCGGGCGATCTCCAGCGCGCCGGCCGGCACGGCCAGGTCGAGATCGTGCAGCTCCCGACCCAGCAGCAGATCGCGCACCGAGCCGCCCACCAAAACCAGGGGGACCGCGAGGGTCTGAAGCTGCTGGAGCACGCGGCCGGCAAAGGCGCCGTGCAGGGTGCGCAAATCAAGAGATGTGGAGGGCATAGCGTCTCATCAACGACGATCTCCAAGACGTCTCATCAACGACGATCTCCAGGGCGTCCCGCCCGGCGGATCACGCCTGACGACGATCTCCAGGGCGTCTCATCAACGACGATCTCCAGGGCGTCCCGCCCGGCGGATGCGCAGCTACTCTTCTCGCTCTGCGGCCACCCACAGCGTGGCCGTGATCCGCTCGCGCGGCCGGCTGCGGTGGGCTGCCAGCTCCGCAGCCTCGGCTGTCGCCCCCACCCCTGCCACATGCGGGCCCACCAACGCCACCCAACAGCCCCGGTATGCTGACAGATCGGGGAATTGCTGGACAGGCTGGCTGGCGGGTGTGGAAGGTTGCAGTGAGTTTGTCATGCGCAGAATACGCTTTTTGGGCGCGGTTGTCAAATCGTTGCTGCCCAGGCCAGTGCGACCCACGGAAGTCTCGGACCACACAGTTATGTCAAATCGAAAACGACCGGCGTCCCTCGACGAAGGGGCGAGGCCGCTTCGTCGCAAAGACGCCGGTCATTGGCGTGCAGATTTTGGCTCTCGCAAAGGCGCAAAGGCGCCAAAGGGAGAACGCTGTGAGCTGTTTAGCGCCCGATGTTGGCGGCTACCAGCTCGGCGATGTCGGTGGGCTGTTTGGCCATGCGTACACCCGCGGCCTCCAGCGCCTGCACCTTCTCGGCCGCGGTGCCCTTGCCGCCGGAGATGATCGCGCCCGCGTGGCCCATGCGTTTGCCCGGCGGCGCCGTGACGCCGGCGATGAAGCCGACGATCGGCTTCTTCATGTTCGCCTTCGCCCACACGGCGGCCGTTTCCTCGTCGCTGCCGCCGATCTCGCCGATCATCACCACCTGCTCGGTGTCCGGGTCATCCTCGAACAG
>JAJTXO010001014.1 GCA_021463315.1 Caldilineales bacterium
CGGCGGGAAGGTCGAGGTAGGCGATTATGGGGGCTGGGGGCTGGGGGCTGGGGGCTGGGGAGTGGGGCATGGGGAGGGGGGGGAGGGAATGGTTAATGGTGAATTGGGGAATGGTTAATGGTTAATGCGGAGGGGCTGTGCGTCGCTCACCGCTTATCGCTCACCGCTCATCGCTCATCGCTCATCGCTTATCGCTCATCGCTCATCGCTCATCGCTCATCGCTCATCGCTCATCGCTCATCGCTCACCGCTCACCGATCACCGATCACCGATCACCGGTCACCGATAACCAACTCAATGCTAGACGTGTGTCCGTTGGTGGCGTTGAGCGAGCCGGAGCGGAAGCCGGCCAGGTCGAGGGCGACGAAGCGATAGCCCGCGGCCTTGATGCCCGCGACGATGGTTTCGCGCTGATCCAGCGCGGTGGGCAGGTCCTCGGCCGGCAGCTCGATGCGGGCGATGGTGTCGTGGTGACGCACGCGGAACTGGCGGAAGCCCAGCGCCACCAGCACATCCTCCGCGCTTTCGATCTGGCGCAGCAGCTCCGGGGTGATGGGGGTGCCGTGGGGCACGCGCGAGGAGAGACAGGCCATGGCGGGCTTGTCCCACACCGGCAGCCCCAGAGTCTGGGCCAGCTCGCGCACCTCGGCCTTGGTGATGCCCGCCTCCAGCAGCGGAGAATGCACGCCATGCTCGCGCGCCGCGGTCATGCCGGGGCGGTAGTCGCCCAGATCGCTGGCGTTGTTGCCGTCCACGATCGCACCCCAGCCCTCGGCCTGGGCGAGGGCCTGCAGTTGATCGTGCAGCTCGGTCTTGCAGAAATAGCAGCGGTCCGACAGGTTGGCCGCATAGTTGGGGTCCAGATGCTCCTGCGTGTCGATCAGGCGATAGGGCACGTTCAGCAGCTCGGCCAGCTTGATCGCGTCCCGCATCTCGCGCGTGGGATAGCTGGGCGACACGCCGATACAGGCCAGGCTCCGTTCGCCCAGCTCCTGATGCGCCACCACCATCACCAGCGCGCTGTCCACGCCGCCCGAATAGGCCACCAGCGTCGATCCCAGCGCGCGCAGCCCGGCCCGCAGTCGTTCCAGCTTTGAGTTCAGTGTATCGTTCATTGTCAGTTCTTGAGGGGGAGTCGTAACTCGTAACGAGTAACTCGTAACCCGGAATCGCGGAATGCTTTTCTGAGTTGCGGGAGTCGTAACTCGTAACGAGTAACTCGTAACCCGGAATCGGGGGGTGTTTTTCGGGGTTGCGGGAGTCGTAACTCGTAACGAGTAA
>JAJTXO010001015.1 GCA_021463315.1 Caldilineales bacterium
ATCTACCAACCTACCAATCTACCAACCTACCACTCCCCACCCCCCCCCATGCTAATCGCCCGCGCCCCTGTGCGCATCTCCCTGGCCGGCGGCGGCACTGATCTGCCAGCCTACTACACCCAGTTCGGCGGCCTGGTGATCAACACCACCATCGACAAATACTTCTACGTCTTTCTGCGCGCGTTCAGCGACGGCGAGTCGTTGCAGATCGCCTCCTCGGACTACAGCACCTTCTACCGGCAGGACGCGGCCGTAGCCATCGAGGACGCGCCGTTGGAGGGCACGCTGCGGCTGCCGCGCACCGTGTTGCGCCATTTCGGCATCGAGCAGGGGCTCTCCATGTTTCTGGCCTCGGAGATTCCGCCCGGCACCGGTCTGGGCTCCTCCAGCACCGTCACCGTGGCCATCATCAAGGCGTTGAGCACCGCCCTGGGCCAGCAGTTGAGCAAAGCCGAGCTGGCCGAGCTGGCCTGCCAGATCGAGATCCAGGAGATGGGCATGCCCATCGGCAAGCAGGACCAGTACGCCGCAGCCTTCGGCGGCCTGAACGAGATCGAATTCACCGCCCAGGGCTGTCGCGTCACGCCGCTGGATGTGTCATGGGAGACCAGCCAGCGCCTGCAGGACAACCTGATGCTCTTTTTCACCGGCCACGCGCGCAACTCGGCCGACATTCTCAAGGAGCAGACCCAGGCCAGCAAGAAGTCCAGCTCCGGCACCGTAGAGGCGCTGCACCGGGTCAAGGCCATGGTGGCCGACGTGCGCCACAGCTTCGTCAGCGGCGATCTGACCGCCTTCGGCCAGTTGCTGCATGAGAACTGGATGCAGAAGAAGCGCTTTGCACCGGGCGTCAGCAATCAACTGATCGACGAGAGCTACGCGGCCGCGCGCAGCCTGGGCGCGGTGGGTGGCAAGATCACCGGCGCGGGCGGCGGCGGCTTTCTGATGCTCTACTGCGAGCGGCCTCAGCAGCCAGCCGTGACCGCAGCCCTGGAAAGCCTGGGCCTGCTGCGCATGGATTTTCGTTTCGACAGCGCCGGCGCGCGGGTGCTGATGAACGCCGGCCTGCGTCTGCCTGCGTCGTGACTTTCCGTTGACAATTGACCATTGGCAATGGTTAATGGTCAATGGGCAATGGTCAATGGTCAATGGGCAACGGATCCTCTCAAGCTAAGAAGAGGTGTCATCTCAAAAAACCGGGGTCGAGACTTCCGAAGTCTGCGCAGGTTTGTTCAAAACGGGCTCACAGTCCATAAGACTTCGGAAGTCTTCCCCAATC
>JAJTXO010001016.1 GCA_021463315.1 Caldilineales bacterium
CGAGCCGCGCAGCATGTCGCTCACCGCGTCGGTCACATCCAGCCGCAGCCAGGTGTTGATCTTGGCCGAGCCGATGTGGTTCGTCCCCACCACCGGCCCGTAGTCGCCGCCCGGCATGGTCCACGGCATGGTCCAGTTGACAGCCACCGGCATCCACGGCGTGGTCACCGCCCGCGCCTCCACGTTGATCACCGAGTTGGACCAGTTGGTGAAGCCCCGGCCCTCCACGATGTACAGATAGAGGTAGGCCGCATCCACGTAGGCGTCGCCTGGGATGCCGCTCAGCGGCGCATGCACCAGCGGCCGCTGCTGACCGAAGAAGCCAGCCCACAGGGTCTGGCTGTCGCCATAGTGCGTGCCCGGCTGCGCGCCGTTGATGAAGGTGTCGCGGTTCACGTTGAAGCGCCGCGAGCGGCTGATCGGATACGCGCTGTTGTCCACGATGGCCAGCGCGCTGCTGTGCAGGCTGGTCAGGAAGGTCGCGCCGTCGAACAGCGCCACATCGTGCCGCACCTGGCCGCTGCTGCTGGCCACCTGCACCTGGAAGCCGAAGTCGATGGTCTCGCGGGCGGCCAGCGGCCCCATCCAGGCCACCGCCACCACATCCTCCGGCGCGCGGCCGGCGGCCGATCGCGTCGCCAGGCTGTCCGGCACGGTGAGCCCCTTGTCGGCCGCCAACTGCGCGGCCTGGGCCGCGTTCAGCGGCAGCGCGCCGCCGCTGGCGCTGCCCGCGACGTACACGGTGTCAGGATCGATGGGCGCCAGCGCCAGGAAGTCGGCGATGGCGTCCGGCGTGTTGTTGGTCACGCTGACCGCCACATCGACGAAGGTTCCGGGCACCACCGGGCTGGTGCTGGCGCTCTGGATCACCATCCCTTCCAGCGACTGCGGATCGGTGAACACCGCCGCAGTCCGCCCGGGCACAGTGAAGCTGCCGGTGGCCGGATCGAAGCTGGCGCTCTTGACCACATCGTCCGCGCCGTCGGCCTGCACCGGGTGCAGCGCCAGCGCCATGCCCACGAACGCGGCATCGCTGAAGGTCTGCGCCTGGTCGTTGGCGTTGACCAGCGCCACGATCCACTCGCGGTCCGGATCCAGGTCCGGCTCCACCTCGTCCGACAGCGCGGCCACGATCAGGCCAGGCAGTTGGTCGGGGCCGTTGTTCAGGAAGGCCAGACGCTCCATCACCTCCTGCGCAGTCTGCAGGCGGAAGAGCGGCGAGCTGTAGCGGATCGCCAGCAGCTCTTGCAGCATGGCCGTGGTCAGCGCGATGTCGG
>JAJTXO010001017.1 GCA_021463315.1 Caldilineales bacterium
GCCAGTAGTAGCTGGACATCACCGACGGGTGGCCGTAGGGATAGGCCAGCGCGAAGACGTTGGCCAGCACATGCTCCTGGCCGTCGCGGTGGTCCACGATGCACTGGCCAGGCGCCAAGCCGTGCCCGCGCTGGTTGTCGTGGTTGTCGGTGAACACCTGGGCGAAGCGCGTCGGCAGCATGTCGGACTGGGTGAAGCGGTTTTGCAGGTCGCTCAGGCTGCCGCTGCACGCGTCGTCGAAGGCCGCGCCGATGGCGTAGGGATAGGCGAACTCGGTGACATCGCCGGTGGGGGTGTATTCCCAGTCGCGCACCCGCTCGCCCGATGCGTCGATCATCTCCTGGAAGACATAGAAGCTGCCGGTCAGGCCGTTCAGGATCGCGGCGATGTCGTGGGCCGCCATGTGCTTGGCGCCGTCGATGCGGAAGCCCTTGACCCCCGCGTTGATCAGCGCCTGCAGGTAGCCGCGGATCTCGGCCTGCACGTCGGCCTTGCCGGTGTCCAGGTCGGGCAGGCCGCTCAGCTTGCAGCGCTGCACCTGGCGGCGGTCGCCGTAGTTGCCGATGGTGCAGTCGCTGTGGAAGTCGTCGGCCTGGTACTGCGTGCCGTAGAAGCGGCTGGCGGCCGGGTTGGACTGGTACTGCGTGCCGTGTGTCCCGGCCGGCGGATTGCCCACCTCGATATCCGCCATGTGGTTGATCACCGCGTCCACGTAGATGTCCACGCCCAGCGCGTCGCAGGCGTTGACCATGCTCTGGAACTCCGCCCACGTGCCGCTGCGGCTGGTGAACGCGCTGATGTCGTGGGTCACCGGCTGATAGCGCACCCACCAGGGGTAGTCGTTGTTGGGACCGCCGCCCTGATCCGCCGTAGGCACCAGGTGCTCCTGCGGCGGCGAGACCTGCACCGCGCTGTAGCCCTTGGCGGCCAGGAAGGTGCATTCCTTCTCGATGTCGGCCCAGGGCCACTCGAAGAGGTGGACGAAGACGCCGGCCGGCGGCTCGACGGACGAGTCAGCCGCGGGGATGACGGTGATCAGCCCGTCGCCCTGGTCGTCGTCGCCCGCGCCGTTGATGCTGTACTGGTCGATCTTCCACTTCTTGTCTTCGCCGGCCCGCTGGCAGAAGGCGTTGAAGCCGTATGTCCCCGGGGCCAGGCCGTTCAGCGTGGCCTGCGGGATGCTGGCCTTGAACTCGTCGTCGTGGCCGAGTTGGGCGTTCCAGGTCATGGCCAGATCGCTCCACGACTGGCCGTACTGGCCCCAGTGCAGCGT
>JAJTXO010001018.1 GCA_021463315.1 Caldilineales bacterium
GGGGAGACTTCCGAAGTCTTATGGACTGTGAGCTCGTTTTGAACAAACCTGCGCAGACTTCGGAAGTCTCGACCCCGGTTTTTTGAGATGATACCCTCGAGGTCTCAGAAGACCTCGAGGATCTTCTCCTGACAGCGCCTCTCTCCCCCCGTTTGACACGTGTTCCCGGCACGTGCTAAAATTGCACCGCTTTTGAACCCACGCCGTTGCAGGAGGAAAATTGTCATGGATCGCACCGCCGATATCCTTGCCGCCGAACACGAGGTCTACTACCCGTCGCCTGAAGTCGTCGCCCGCACCCGCGTCAAAAACTACGATGAGCTCTATGCCCGCGCGCTGCAAGATCCGCAGGGCTTTTGGGCCGAGCAGGCCAGCAATCTGGAGTGGTACAAGCCCTGGGATCAGGTGCTGGACGATTCCAACCCGCCGTTTTACAGATGGTTCGCGGGCGGCCAGACCAACATCGTGCTCAACGCGCTGGACCGCCACGTCAAGACCTGGCGCAAGAACAAGCTGGCGCTGATCTGGGAGGGCGAATCGGGCGAAAAGGTCACCCTCAGCTACCTGGGCCTGAACCGCGAGGTCAACAAGTTCGCCAACGTGCTGCGCAGCATGGGCGTGCGCAAGGGCGACCGGGTGACCATCTACATGGGACGCATCCCGGAGCTGCCCATCGCCATGCTGGCCTGCGCCAAGATCGGCGCGGTGCATTCGGTGGTCTACGGTGGCTTCAGCGAGCAGGCGCTGGCCGACCGCATCGAGGATGCCCAAAGCCGCGTGCTGGTGACGTCCGACGGCGCCTGGCTGCGCGGCAAGACGGTGGATCTGAAGAAGATGGCCGATGAGGCGATCCATCGCTCCCCCGTGGTCGAGCATGTCATCGTGGTCAAGCGCACCGGCCAGGAAGTGGTGATGGAGGCCGGTCGCGACTACTGGTACCACGACCTGATGGCGCTGCCCATTGCCTCCAACTCCAGCGCCACCGAGGTGATGGACGCGGAGGATCCGCTCTTCATCCTCTACACCTCTGGCACCACCGGCAAGCCCAAGGGGCTGCTGCACACCCACGGCGGCTACTCCGTCTTCATCAGCACCACGCTGGATTGGGCCTTCGATTTGAAGGAGGAGGATCGCTGGTGGTGCGCGGCCGATCCGGGCTGGATCACCGGCCACAGCTACATCGTCTATGCGCCGCTGATTCTGGGCGCCACCAGCTTCATGTACGAGGGCGCGCCCAACCACCCCTACCCCAACCGCTGGTGGAAGA
>JAJTXO010001019.1 GCA_021463315.1 Caldilineales bacterium
CCAACGCCCTCACCCGCTCGGGCCGGTCTCCTGACCGAGCCCGCCAACACCACCAACCGCTCGGGCCGGTCTCCTGACCGTGCCCGCCGACGCCACCACCCGCTCGGGCCGGTCTCCTGACCGAGCCCGCCGACCACAAAGCATGAATCGCCTCATCGGTCTCCTCGCCGCCCTGGCCATCGCCTTCTGGGCGCAACGCATCCTGACCGGTCCGCAGCCCGGCATCGCGCGCGACGCGCTGTTCCTCTTCATCCTGGCCGGCGTCATCTTCGTCTGGAACGGGCTGCCGCCGCGGCCGCTGCGCCAGGCCGGCGACTGGCTGGCCCGGCCCTGGCCGCGCCGTGGCTGGCTGCTCAGCCTGGCCGGGTTGGCCGTGGGCCTGGTCGCGCTGGCGCTGCTGTGGATCGACCTGGCCAGCCGGGCCGGTCTGCTGTTGTGGCCCGTGGCGGCTGTCTTGTTCGTGGCGGGGACCGCGCTCGAAACCCGCACCGGCGCAGACGCCTCGCGATCAGCCGAACACACCGGCGCAGACGCCTCGCGATCGGATCGCCGTTCACCGTTAACCATTCACCAATTCACCAATTCACCATTAACCATTTTCCGCCTCCACTGGGACCTCCTCCTCCTCGCCCTGATCCTGATCGTCTCGATCTTCATGCGCTTCAGCCAACTGGACACATTCCCCAACGGCTGCCAGTCGGACGAATGTAACAACGGGCTGGATGCGCTCAAATGGCTGGCGGGCGCGGCCTATATCCCCTACGCCGAGACCAACGAGGGCCAGGCCACCCTCTTCACCCACCTGATCGCGCTGAGCTTCCGGCTTTTCGGCGTAGGCGTCACCCAGATGCGCGTGGTGTCGGCGCTGATGGGGGTGTTGACCGTGGGCGCGTTCTATTTCCTGGCGCGCGATCTGTATGGCCGGCGCGCGGCGCTGGCGGCCACGGCGCTGCTGGCCACCGCCCGCTGGCACGTCACCTTCAGCCGTATCGTCTACGAGCTGATCATGCAGCCGGGGGTGATGATCCTGTTGGCGCTTTTCCAGCTGCGCGCCCTGCGCACGGGCAAACGGTGGCAGTGGGCGCTGGCCGGGGTGATGCTGGCGCTGGGCCTCAACACCTACACGGCGTTTCGCGTCGTGCCGCTCATCGTGGCGGCGTTTTTGGTTTTCTGGGTCGTGCGGGAGTGGGTGCTTGGGCGGCCGGGGTCTCGGTACGGCGGCGGACCGCCTACTCGACCAGCGGACGCCTCGGATATGCCGGGG
>JAJTXO010000102.1 GCA_021463315.1 Caldilineales bacterium
CAAGGCCTCGGCCAGGGAAATCTCAGCGCAGTCGACGCCGGTGGCGCGGCAGCCCGCGATGAACTGGTCGGGATAGGGGCCTTCGTCCTCAGGGGTGACCACGAAGAAGCCGCCGGTGTTTTCGATGCAATGGGCGTGGGTCTTGCGCAGGATGCGGTTCTCGTGGATGCATTCAGTGGCGCTGACTGGGTCCTTGACCACATAGCGGCCGCCGCTGTGCAGCAGGCCGTGGTAGCGTCCCGTGGTGCCGTGGGTCAGGTCGCGTTTCTCGATCAGGACGACCTTGAAACCGCGCAGCGCCGCATCCCAGGCGATTCCCGTGCCCGTGGCGCCGCCGCCGATGACCAGGATCTCGGTCTCGATGCGTTTCATAGTGCGTACCTCGTTGGGCTATCATCTCAATAGAGGGGGAAGACTTCCGAAGTCTTATGGACTGTGAGCCCGTTTTGAACAAACCTGCGCAGACTTCGGAAGTCTCGACCCCGGTATAAAAGAGAACCGCGAAGATGCGCGGGACGCAAAGTGCAGTGGGTGGCTTTCCTTTGCGTGCTTTGCGTCTTCGCGGCCAAGAGAGTCGACGAAGGCAAACCATTTTTGGAGGAAGTTTCTGTTTGCTGGCGGGTCGCCGGGGAATCTGCCGCCAACCCGGCGAGGATGCCTGGCGATCAGTTCACGGCGAGGACGCCTGGCGATCAGTCTATGGGCTGAACCTGACTCAGTCCTCGAGCCAGTGCATCGAGCGCTGGACGGCCTTCAGCCAGCCCTTGTACAGGGTGGCGCGGGTTTCCTCGTCCATCTTCGGCTCGTAGGTCTTGTCGATCTGCCAGTTCTGGCGCAGGTCCTCCAGGTTGTCCCAGTAGCCCACGGCCAGGCCGGCCGCGTAGGCCGCGCCCAACGCCGTGGTCTCGGCCACCACCGGCCGCACCACCGGCACGCCCAGGATGTCCGACTGGAACTGCATCAGGGTGTCGTTGTAGACCATGCCGCCGTCGACCTTGAGCGCCTTCAGCGTGACGCCGGAGTCCTTCTCCATGGCGTCCAGCACCTCGCGCGTCTGGTAGGCAGTGGCATCCAGCGCGGCACGGCACATGTGGAATTTGTTGATGTAGCGGGTGAGGCCGACGATCACGCCGCGCGCATCGGACTGCCAGTAGGGTGCGAACAGGCCAGAGAAGGCCGGCACGAAGTAGATGCCGCCGCTGTCCGGCACCTGCTTGGCATAGTCCTCGATGTGCTTGGAGAAATCGAAGAAGTCCATGTTGTCGCGCAGCCACTGCACCAGGGCGCCGGTGATGGCGATGGAGCCTTCCAGGCAGTAGACCGCGGGCGCATCGCCCATCTTGTAGCCCAGCGTGGTCAGCAGACCGCTGTTGCTGGGCACGATCTCGGTGCCGGTGTTGATCAGCATGAAGCAGCCGGTGCCATAGGTGTTCTTGGCCTCGCCGGGCGCGTAGCAGGTCTGGCCCACCAGGGCCGCCTGCTGGTCGCCCAGGTCGCCGCACACCGGCACGCCGCGCCAGTAGCCGTAGACCTTGGGGTCGCTGGAGGGGCGGATTTCCGGCAGCATCTGCTTGGGGATGCCCATGATGCCCAGGATCTCATCGTCCCAGTCCAGGGTTTCCAGATTCATCAGCATGGTGCGGCTGGCGTTGGACACGTCCGTGACATGCGCGCCGCCGTTGGTCCCGCCGGTGATGTTCCAGATGACCCAGGTGTCCATGTTGCCGAAGATGGCGTCGCCGCGCTCCGCGGCCGAGCGGACGCCCTCGACGTTGTCCAGGATCCACTTGATCTTGGGGCCGGAGAAATAGGTGGCCAGGGGGAGGCCCACCTTGGCGCGGAAGCGATCCTGTCCGCCATCCTTGGCCAGCTCGTTGCAGATCTTGTCGGTGCGGGTGTCCTGCCAGACGATGGCGTTGAAGTAGGGCTTGCCGGTGTTCCTGTTCCACACCATCGTGGTCTCACGCTGGTTGGTGATGCCGATCGCGGCCAGGTCGCCAGCGGTGAGACCAGCCTTCTTCAGCGCCCCATCCATCACGTCGTTGGTGCGGGCGACGATCTCCAGGGGGTTGTGCTCGACATAGCCCGCCTGGGGATAGATCTGCTCATGCTCGAGCTGATGGACGCTGACGACGCCGCCCTCGTGGTCGAAGATCATGAACCGTGTGCTGGTGGTGCCTTGATCGACTGCACCTACGTACTTAGGCATGTTGTGAACTCCTTTGTTCAGATGGTAGATTGGGAAATTGGTAGATTGGGGATTGGTAGATTGGGACGCCGCTGCGGCGGGTAGGTCGGTGGGGGGTGGAGAGGTCCTGCCTGGTGGGTCACACATTGCCCAACTTGTCGGCCGCGCAGCGGAAGAGCATGGCCGACGACGTGGCCCCTGGATCCTGATGGCCGATGCTGCGTTCGCCCAGATAGCTGGCGCGGCCCTTGGTGGCCAGCATGGGGATGGTATCCTTCATCCCCTGCTCGGCCGCGGCCGCGGCCGCTTCCAACGCCGTTGCCATGTCGGCGCCGCTGGCCAGGCTGGCTTGCATGGCTGCGCAGGCCGGCGTCATGGCATCCACCATGGTTTTCTCGCCGGGCGTCGCCTTGCCGCGCTGCTGTACGCCGGCCAAACCGGCCTGGAAGGCCGCCAGCCAGTCGTCGGCCGTCACCTCGGTCTTGCCATCCAGCGCCATGCCGGCGCGCATGAACCAGGTGCCGTACAGCGGGCCGCCCGCGCCGCCCACCGTGGAGACCAGCGTCATGCCGATGGCCTTGAAGATCGCGCCGATGTCCTTGTCGGCCACCGAGGGCAGCTTGTCCATCACGGCCGCAAAGCCGCGGTCCATGTTCGCGCCATGGTCCGCGTCGCCGATGGCCGAGTCCAGCCGGGTCAGATAGTCTTTGTTTTCGCTTAGCGTCTGGCGATAGCACTTCAGCCAGGCGAAGATGTCATCACGTGTTGCCACAGGCGCCTCAGTCTGGAAAGTATACAGGTACACAAGGAAAAAGTATACAGGTACACAAGGAAAAAGTATACAAGTACACAAGGAAAAAGTATACAAGTACACAAGGAATGGGTATACAAGGGCGATATGTCCTTGTCTACTTGTCTACTTGTTTACTTGCCTACTTGTCTACTTGTCTACTTGTCTACTTGTCTACTTGTTTCCTCATCTTACATGCCCCAGCGCAGGCCAGGGGTCTTCACTGGCGCATCCCACAGGCGCAGGATCTCGTCGTCGGCCTTCAGCAGCGTGATCGAACAGCCGGCCATCTCCAGCGAGGTGATGTAGTCACCCACCAGATTGCGTGCGATATGGATGCCGTTCGCGTGCAGGATCTCCGCCAGCTTGTGGTAGACGATGTAGAGCTCGATCAGCGGGGTGCCGCCCAGGCCGTTGACCATCGCAATGACCTTGTCGCCCCTCTCGAAGGGCAGGTCCTTGATGATCGGCGCGACCAGCAGCTCGGTGATCTCGTCGGCGCTCCGCAGCGCCATGCGGGTGCGCCCCGGCTCGCCGTGGATGCCGATGCCGATCTCCATCTCGTCCTCGGCCAGGTCGAAGGTGGGCTTGCCGGCGTGTGGCACGGTGCAGGAGGTCAACGCCATGCCCATGCTGCGGCCCCAGCCGTTGATCTTGCGGCACAGATCGGCCACCTCGCGCAGGCTCTTGCCCTCCTGCGCGGCCGCGCCGCAGATCTTCTCGGCCAACACCGTCGTGCCGACGCCGCGGCGGCCGGCCGTCCACAGGCTGTTCTGCACGGCCACGTCGTCGTCGATCACCACGCTTTCGACCTCGATCCCCTCGGCCATGGCCAGCTCAGCCGCCATCTCGAAGTTCAGGATGTCGCCGGTGTAGTTCTTGACGATGTGCAACACGCCCGCGCCGCCGTCGACCGCCTTGGTGGCCTCCAGCATCTGGTCAGGGGTGGGGGAGGTGAAGACCGCGCCGGGGCAGGCTGCGTCCAGCATGCCATAGCCGACGAAGCCGCCATGCATCGGCTCGTGGCCGCTGCCGCCGCCAGAGACGATGGCCACCTTGCCAACCACCGGTGCATCGACGCGCGCCACATAGGCCGGGTCGAAATGCACCCGCACCTGGTCCCCGTGGGCCAGCGCCACGCCCATCAGCGCTTCCTTGACGACATCGTTGGGATCGTTGATCAACTTCTTCATACGCTTACTCCAAACTCAGGAAAGGATCGGGGAAAAACGGTGAGCAGCCCTGCCGTCAGGGCTGCTCATAGGGGGATCGATCAGGCCAGAACTACGCCAGCCAGAAGAGCCGCGATGATAGCGCCCACGATGGGGCCGACAACCGGGATCCAGGAGTAGCCCCAATCGCTGCCGCCCTTGCCGGGGATCGGCAGGATGGCGTGGGCGATGCGGGGGCTCAGGTCACGAGCCGGGTTGATGGCGTAGCCCGTGGTGCCGCCCAAGGCCAGACCGATGACCCACACGAGGAAAGCCACTGGGATGATGCCCAAAGCGCCCATGTTGATCTCAGCAGTCGTTCCACCGCTGTTCATGCTCACGCCGGCGATGGTCAGAATGCCGAACATCAGCACGAAGGTGCCGATGATTTCCGAGATCAGGTTCAAGGCTGTATTGCGGATAGCGGGGGCGGTGGCGAAGACAGCCAGCTTGAGGGCGGGATCGGGGGTGGCCGCCCAGTGGGGGTAGTAGTGCAGCCAGACCAGGACCGCGCCGAGGAAGGCGCCGACCATTTCACCGATCAGATACATGGGAACTTCGGCGGCGGGGGTTTGGCCGGCGACGAAGAAGCCAATGGTGACCGCGGGGTTCAGGTGCGCGCCGCTGCCCATCGTAACCGCTGAGTAGGCGCCCACGAACACCGCCAGAGCCCATGCCGTGGTGATGACGATCCAGCCAGAGTTGTTGCCTTTGGTCTTGCCCAGCAGGACGTTGGCGACGACACCATCGCCCAACAGGACCAGTAACATCGTGCCGAGGAGCTCGGCGATGAGGATCTGCATGTTCCATTCCTCCTTGAATGGGTAGAGCTGTTGAAAGCAAAAAAGACTACACGATGCCGAGGCTCGACGACCATCGGATGCCAAACCGATGGGCGTCAGGAAGGAGCTGCTGGAGCGGGACACCTCCTTTCGCTGGAGGGAGGGGAGGCGCAGACCTCGCCGCCAATGGCACAGGGTCTGCGCACGATGCCATCGATGTGCTAACCAGGGACAGCAAGAACGGGGGCGCGAGGAGAGAGGAGAGGGGGACGCCGGGTGTCTGGGTGCTGGCCAGACAGGCGCATCATACGTGGCTCTAGTACACCAAACTGCCGGGCACCTTACGTCGCCGTGTACTAGCCGTTTGCTGTCGGTGCGACAGTTTAGCACCGCCGGTTGATTTCGCCAAATCGCCTGTTGCGCAACTGACGTACCGGCTGGACGCCAGGTTTCGCGCGCTCCAGCCAGCCTGTGCGCACAACACGACCCAGCGCACAGTACTCATTCTACCCCAGTTGGCTGGCGGATCATATGATCTGAATCATATTGCGGCTGAAATCTTGCCCCCCCAAGCCAGATGCGCTATACTCGACCACTATGAAGACCACCACCGACCGTCTCGTCGTTGTCATCCTGGCAGGGGGCAGCGGCACCCGCCTTTGGCCGCGCAGCCGCCAGGCGCTGCCCAAACAGTTTCTGGACCTGACCGGCCAGGGGACCATGCTCCACGAAACCTATGCCCGTCTGGCGCCGCTGGTTCCGCCGCAGCGCATGCTGGTGGTCACCAACCAGCAGTATGTGGAGCTGGCGCGCCAGCAACTGCCGGAATTGCCTCCCGAACAGATCGTCGGCGAGCCCGCGCCGCGGGGGACTGCAGCGGCCGTGGGCCTGGGCGCGATCCTGGCCCAGCACCTGCGCCCCGATGCCATCATGGCCTCGGTGCATGCCGACCATCTGATTCTCAAGCCGGAGCGTTTCCGCGCGGCGCTGGCGGCCGCGGCCGAGGTGGCCGAGCGCGGCGCGCTGGTCACGCTGGGCATCCAGCCGACCCATGCTCACACCGGCCTGGGCTACGTGGAGCACGGCGAGCTGCTGGCGCCGGCCAGCGAGCATCCGGTCTTTCGCGTGGTGCGATTCACGGAGAAGCCCGATCTGGCCACCGCGCAGCGCTTCGTGGCCGGCGGCCACCATAGCTGGAACTCCGGCCTTTTTGCCTGGCGCGTCGATCGCATTCTGGCCGAGTTTAGCCAGCACCTGCCCGAGCTGCACGCGGGCCTGGCTGAAATCGGCCGGGCCTGGGGTGGACCGGCCGCGGACCAGACCTTGCAGCGCGTCTTTCCCACGCTGCCCCACCAGACCATCGACTATGGCATCATGGAGCGGGCCGCGGACATCGCGGTGTTGCCGGTGGACATCGGCTGGACCGACATCGGCAGTTGGGGCACGCTGCTGGAGGTGCTGGAGGGGGACGAGGCGGGCAACGTGGTGCGCGGGCCAGACCCGGTGTTCACGCTGGACACCAAACGCACGTTGATCTACACGGCCGGCCGGATGGTGGCCGCCATTGGCTTGGAGGATATGATCGTTATCGACAGCGGCGATGCGCTGTTGATTTGCCCCAAAGAGCGAGCGGAGGAAGTGCGTCACGTCGTCGACTGGCTGAAGCAGACCGGACGTGACGCGTATGTGCAGGATGCCGCTGCGCGCTGATGCCCGCCCCTGTTGACAAGCCACGCGGGGATCCTTCGCCGAGCCTCAGAGGCTGTTTGAAAAGTGGCCCAAAGACTTCGGAAGTGGCCGATTTGCGTGATACAGGGGCCTGGCTGCGGTCAAAACGAGCTCCTTCGAGGCGCTCGGCCACTTCCGAAGTCTGGAAAATGACAGGGCGGGAGAGGCGCTAGCGGAGAGGGGTCAGCGCGCGATCACGCGCGTCGCCAACGGCGCGCGTGCTTTATCGCGCGGCGCATCGTCGGGCGGATAGCCGATGGTCAGCAAAGCCTGGGGGTCATAGGCCGCGGGCAGGTCGAGGATGGCCTGCACCAGCGCAGGAGAGAAAATCGGCGCACACATCCAGCAGGCGGCCAGGCCGCAGTGGTGCGCGGCCAACAGCAGATTCTGGCAGGCCAGCGCCACCGATTGCACCCCCATCTGCCACTCCCGCTGTTGACGCTGTGGGTCGGGGTAGACATCCAGCGAGTCCAGGTCGAGGCAGGGCAGAATCGCCAGCGGCGCGTCGACGATGCGCTGAATGGACCGTGCGGCGCGCTGGCTCACCTGCTGCGCATCGGCGCCGTCGGCCAGCAGATCGGACTGCCAATGCGCGGCCATGGCTTCCGCCAGCCGCCGCCGCCGGCTGGCGTCGTTCAGGATCACGAAACGCCAAGGCTGGCGATTGTGCGCCGATGGGGCCCAGTGCGCGGCCTCCAGCAGCTTGTCCACCAGCTCAGACGGCACGGCCCGCGCGGCGTAGCGCCGCACCGAACGGCGGCCGCGCGCCAGCTCCCAGAAGGTAGGGTCGCTCACCAGCGCCTCACAAGCCGGCCAATTCCTTGACCTTGGCCAGATTGGGCACCTGATCCTGGCCGCGCGGTTGGGCGATGTAGAGCGAGGAGGCGGCGCAGGCAAAGCGGGCCGCGCTGACCAGGTCCCAGCCCTGCAGATGGCCGTAGATCGCCGCGGCCTTGAACATATCGCCCGCGCCGGTGGTGTCGACGGCCGTGACCGGGAAGGGCTCGATGTAGGAAGGCCGGCCATAGCGATCCACCGCCAGCACTGGCTTCTGGCCGTGGGTGATGATGATCGCGCCGGCGCCAGCTCGCTGCAGCTCCAGCGCGTGATCGTAGATGTAGACGCCAGGGAAATAGCCGACGAGGAAATCGCGCGAGATGACGATCAGGTCGCTGAGATGGGCCAGCGGGTAGTCGGGCCAGATGGCGTCGGCTGACACTACCGGTCGGCCCAACCGGCGTGCTGTCTGGGCGGCCTCATCGCGCTCCCCTTTGCCGTAGACATCGACGCTCAGCAGCCGCGCCCGGCGCATCAGGTCTTCGGTCAGGGCGGTCTTGGGCGCGTCGTCGAACCAATAGCCCAGAATGCTGCGTTCGCCGTCGGGGGTCCCCAGGATGCGGCAGAAGGGGGTGCGCACGTCGGCGCGCTGAACCAGATAGCGGGTGTCGATGCCCGGCAAGCTGTCGAGCTGGCCGCGGATATAGCGTCCCCACTTGTCTTCGCCGATGGCATTGCCGACGATGGCTACCCGCAGGCCCCAGGAGCTGAGAAAGCGCGCGACCGTGGCGGCTTCGCCGCCCAGGCGCTGAAAGTTCTGCTGCACCTGGCTATCGCGCCGTGGCGTGGGCAGATAGGGCACGTAGATCAGGTCGTCGGCGCTGATGGTGCCGTAGCAGATCACATCGTAGTCGAAGTCGCTGGCGGACATGGCAACCTCTCCCGCACAAGGGTGTTTAGCCGACTCCGGCTACTACCAACTGGCGATCTGCGCCGCGTTCGATTTCCCACGGGTAGACAATCCAGGCATCGGTGACCGCGGCGTAGTAGTCGGGCGCCGCGTCGCGGAACATGCTTTCGGCCGGCTTGTAGTGCAACACGCACAGCTCAGGGGTGGCGCTGGCGGCCTCCACCCGGGATTTCACGGTCATGATGGTGCGGCCGCTGTCCCACACATCGTCGACCACCAGAATGCGCCGGCCGCGCAGCAGCGAGTCGCCAGGGAACTGCAAAAAAGTCGGCCAGGCCAGCCGCTTCTGTACGCCGGTGTGAAATTCCACCGCCGCTGTCAGGAGATATTTGATGTTCAACGCCTCGCTGAGAATGCCGCCAGGCACAATGCCGCCGCGGGTGATCATCAGCAAGGCGTCATACACGCCGCGGAACTGCGGCAACAGCTCGTGGATCAGCCGGTCGACGTCGCTCCAGGAGAGCACCTCTTTGCGCATCGGCTCTCCTTGGGGGAATTGGGGAAAGTGAGGGGCACTCATTTGACCTCGTGGAACGGAAGAAGCTCAGGAGGTATCATCTCAATAGATGGGGAAGACTTCCGAAGTCTTATGGACTGTGAGCCCGTTTTGAACAAACCTGCGCAGACTTCGGAAGTCTCGACCCCGGTTTATTGAGATGACACCTCAGGAGGAATTGGAAGCCTGCCGTCTGGTCAGGCGGCGCGCTGCGCCAGGAAGGGCGTGGCCAGCGCGGCCAGCTCAGCGCGCTGCGCACTGTTCAGGTCCACCAACGGTGGACGCACCGCGGCCAGCGGCAGGCCAGCGAAGAGGGTGAGCAGGAATTTGGTGGCTGCATGCATGGAGGGGGAACGCTCCAGCCAGCCGCGCACCAGGTTCACCTGTTCCTGTATGGGCGCCGGATCGTGGCCTGCCAGCACGGCCTGGCGCACGCCTTGCAACAGGTCGGGGATGAGATTGCCGCCGGCGGTGATGACGCCTGCCACCCCAGCCGCGATGGTCTGGCCGGCCAGGCTGTCGCTGCCGGCAAAGACCCGCAGATCGGGGAACAGCTTGTTCCAGTGGACGATGCTCTCGAAATCGCCGCTGGAATCTTTGACGCCAGCCACGCAGCCTGGGTGCGA
>JAJTXO010001020.1 GCA_021463315.1 Caldilineales bacterium
CGCCTTTGTCCTGCTGGTCAGCGCGCTTTATCTGTTGCAGCGTTGGATTGGGCGGCACGTGCAGGGCATCGGCGTTCTGCTCTTCAACAGCAGCAATGCCGGCATGGCGCTGCTTTGGTTTGTGCTCTTGCCTGGCGTGGTGCTCCACGAGCTCAGCCATTGGTCGATGGCCCGGCTGCTGGGCGTCTCCACGGGGCGTCTGCGCCTCACCCCCTCCCTGCAGGGCAAACAGGTGGTGCTGGGCTCGGTGGAGGTGCAACGCACCGATCCCCTGCGCGATAGCCTGGTCGGCCTGGCCCCCTTCCTGGCCGGCACCCTGGCGCTGCTGGCCATCGGCCACTGGATCTTCGACGCGGCCAGCCTGGGCCAGGCCTGGGAACGCAACGACTGGGCCAGCATCGCGGCCCAGCTCGCGGGCGCCTTCCAGGTCGACGACGCCTGGCTATGGCTCTATCTCCTGGTGGCCATCAGCAACGCCATGATGCCCAGCCCCTCCGACCGCGAGTCGTGGCGGCTGGTGCTGGTCTATCTGGCCATCGTCGTCGCCGCGGTGCTCCTCTTCGCCGGCGTCCCCAGCCTGCCAACGGCCTTGGTCGACGCGCTGGCTGGCGGCCTGCGCAGCTTGACCTACCTGTTTGCCCTGGTGCTGATCATCGATCTGGCCTTTGCCGCGGGGCTGGGCCTGCTGGAGCTGCTGCTCAACGTCTTGCGCGGCGACAAGGTGATCTACAGATGAAAGTTATCGGCACCGCAGGCCATGTGGATCACGGCAAATCAACCTTGGTGCAGGCCCTGACCGGCATGGACCCCGATCGCCTGGCCGAGGAAAAGGCGCGGGAGATGACCATCGACCTGGGCTTTGCCTGGCTATCCCTGCCCGACGGCGCAACCGTGGGGGTGATCGACGTGCCCGGCCACATCGATTTCATCAAAAACATGCTGGCCGGCGTGGGCGGCATCGACGCGGCCCTGTTGGTCATCGCGGCCGACGAGGGGATCATGCCCCAGACCAGTGAGCATCTGGCTATCCTCGATCTGTTGCAGGTGCAGCATGGCGTCGTCGCGCTGACCAAGATCGACCTGGTGGCCCACGATCCCGACTGGCTGGAGCTGGTGCAGCTCGACGTGGCCGAGGCGCTGGAGGGCACAGCCCTGGCCGGCGCGCCCATCGTGCCCCTTTCCGCGCGCACCGGGCAGGGCCTCGACCGGCTCAAGGAGGCGATCCAGCAGGAGCTCAGCCGCACGCCAGAGCGGCGCAACCT
>JAJTXO010001021.1 GCA_021463315.1 Caldilineales bacterium
GGGAGAAGGACTGAGGGTGCTGGTTTTGCCGTCAACGATGTTTCGCCGTCGTATCTGGCCTGTCAGTGGGCTCAGCACCGTCAGTCCTCGCGCGCGGGAGAAGGACTGACGGTGCTGGTTTCGTCGTCAACGATGTTTCGCCGTCGTATCTGGCCTGTCAGTAGGCTCAGCACCGTCAGTCCTGGCGCGCGCTATAGCTCCCCATTCTCGAAGCGCGTCCACATCTCCTGTGTCAGCGCGCGCGCGTCCACAGCGACGCCGTAGCGGGCGAAGTATTGGCCCAGGCGCTCGATGTCGCGCTGCAGGAGGCGCTGGGCGTGGGGGTTTTTCAGCGCCACCACCGCCTGGGGAAAGTCGATAACGATAGCCCGATCGTCCCAGTAGAGCACGTTGTAGGCCGACAGGTCGCCGTGGACGCGGTTGTGGTGCAACATCAGCTCCACGTGCCACAGCAGGCGGTCGAACATGGCGCGCGCCTGGGTGCGATCCATCGTCACGCTGTTGAGCGTCGGCGCCGGGTTGTTGAGGTCGCCGAAGTACTCCATCAGGATGGTGTTGCCGATGTGGCCCATGGGCCGCGGCACGTCCGCGCCGGCCGCATGCAGCGTCTGCAGCATGTCGTACTCGTGTTCGATCCAGGAGAAGGTGATGATCTCGCGGCCAAAGTCGGTCTTCTGGGCGATGGCCCGCTTGAGCCGCGCATCGCGCAGGATGCCTTTGCCCTGGTCGTCCAGCATCAGCCGGCCTTCCTTGTAGATGGCGTCGTTGCGCATGGTGCGGTGGGCCTGTGGCCGGTAGATCTTGGCTGCGATCAGATCCAGGCCGGTGGTCGGATGCGCCTGGCAGCAGTAGACGTTGGCCTCCTTGCCTCCCTTGACCCGCGCCAGCACATCGCTGAGCACGTTGTCGCGGTAGAAATCGGTCAATGCTTGCTGCAGCAGGAGCTGCTCGCTTTCGCCCACCGCCAGGGTGATGGTCAGCGCGTCGTCGCCGTCCATCTGTTCGGCGATCTCGCGCGGCGGGACGGGGCGGGGACGCTGCACGGCCGGCTTGCGCAGCGCCCGCTGGCTGCGATGCGTCCGCCGGTCCAGCGCGAAGTAACCGCTCAGATCCTCGTAGTCCTCGTAGATATTCAGATTCATCGTAGGTTTGGAAACTCCACTGCCTGTCACATCGGGTTGAGATGTTGCTCTGGCCGGTCTGTGTCCAGCGCCCCGACAGGGGCCGACCGAGCCAGCCTGCACCGGCAGCCGCGTCGA
>JAJTXO010001022.1 GCA_021463315.1 Caldilineales bacterium
TGCGGCTGGGAGGGGGTTCCAGCTATGTTCTGTCGGATCAGGATTTCATTCGCAGATAGACAAGTAGACAAGTAGACAAGGGGAGAGGTAGATTGGTAGGTTGGTAGGTTGGTGGATTGGTAGGTTGGTGGGTTGGTAGGTTGGTAGGTTGGTAGGTTGGTAGATTGGTAGGTTGGTAGGTTGGTAGATTGGTAGATTGGTGGATTGGTGGATTGGTGGGTTGGTAGGTTGGTAGGTTGGTTGATTGGTGCGGCGCTGGGTGGCTAGATGTCGCCCAGGATCAGGTTGTCGATCAGGCGCGTTGTGCCGATGTGAACGGCCATGGAGAGCAGGGCGCGCTGGATCGGGCCTTGCAGCTCGTGCAGGCTGATGGGATCGGCCACCGAGACGTACTGGCGGCGCGCCAGCGGCTCGCTGTCGATGACCTCGGCCATGAGCTGGCGCAGCGCCTCGGCGTCGCGCTCGCCCGCGGCGTAGACTGCCGCGGCTGTGCTCAGCGCGCGAAAGAGCACGGTCGCGGCGGGCCGCTGTTCGCCGTGCAGATAGGCGTTGCGGCTGGACATGGCCAGGCCGTCCGGCTCTCGCACCGTGGGGCAGATCACCACCTCCACCGGGAAGTTCAGGTCGCGCGCCATCTGCCGGATCACGGCCGCCTGCTGCGCGTCCTTCTGGCCGAAATAGGCCCGATCAGGCTGGAAGACGTTGAACAGCTTGGCGACCATGGTGGCCACGCCGCGGAAATGGCCGGGCCGATGCGCGCCCTCCAGCGTTCTGGCCACCTCTTCCACCGTGATCCAGCTCTGGAAGTCCGCGGGGTAGACGATCTCCGGCGTGGGAGTCCAGACCAGGTCGACGCCGGCCTCCTTCAGCATGGCCAGGTCGCGCGGCAGATCGCGCGGATAGGAGCTCAGGTCCTCGCTGGGGCCAAACTGACTGGGGTTGACGAAGATGCTGGCTGCTACGCTGGCGCATTCAGCCCGCGCGCGCGTCGCCAGCGACAGGTGGCCTTCGTGCAGATAGCCCATGGTGGGAACCAAGCCCACTGGCCCCAGCAGGCCCGCGCGGGCATGGCGCAAATCGTCGAGGGTGGTGACTACTTTCATCGGGTTCGTTCCTGATCTCAGTGGTTTCGGTGATTGGTAGATTGGTAGATTGGTAGATTGGTAGATTGGTGAATGATGAATGATGAATGATGAATGGTGAATGGTGAATTGGTGAATTGGTGAATGGTGAATTGGTGAATGGTGAATTG
>JAJTXO010001023.1 GCA_021463315.1 Caldilineales bacterium
CGAGCCGGCCGGCGCGGCCAGCTATGCCGGCCTGGTCAAGGCCGTCGAGCAGGGCCTCGTCAGCCCCGACGAGCGCATCGTCGTCATCAACACCGGCAGCGGCCTGAAGGATATCAAGAGCGCCATGGCGGCCGTCGAACAGGCCGGCGTCCGCCCCCACCGCGTCGAACCCAGCCTGGCTGAGGTGCGGAGGGTGATCGGTGAACGGTAATCGGTGATCGGTAATCGGTTCCCAGCCCCCACTCCCTACTCCCTACTCCCTACTCCCCAGCCCCCACACAACAGGACAACCATCATGATCGACTTAACCATCTACGAAGACCGTCTCCAGCGCACCGTGCAGCGGGCGCGGGAGCGCAACATCATCATCCCCACGTTCCAGCAGATGCGCCGGCCGGAGCTGATCCCTGATTCGATCCAGCGCCAACTGGGCGATGTGGGTCTGTGGGATCTGAACCCGCTGAACCTCTTTCGCATCACCTGGAAAAACCAGCCGCTGGAAAAGGGAGGCGGCTTTGGCGGCGTCAACTACCTTGTGCTGCCGCCTGAGTTGACCGGCGTTCAGGCGCGCATCCTCCTGTTGGTGGGCAAGTGGTTCCCCACAGGCGCGCATAAGGTCGGCGCGGCCTTTGGCTGTCTGGCCCCCCGGCTGGTCACCGGCCAGTTCGACCCCACCACGCAGAAGGCGGTCTGGCCCAGCACCGGTAACTACTGCCGCGGCGGCGCCTACGACTCGCACCTGCTGGGCTGCGAGAGCATCGCCATTCTGCCCGAGGGGATGAGCAAGGAGCGCTTCGACTGGCTGGCCAACGTGGCCGGCGAGACCATCAAGACCGCCGGCTCCGAAAGCAACGTCAAGGAGATCTTCGACAAGTGCTGGGAGCTGCGCCGCTCCGGCCAGGATCTGATGATCTTCAACCAGTTCGACGAGCTCGGCAACTATCTGTGGCACCACGAGGTGACCGGTCCGGCCATCGAAGAGGCGCTGCAGGCTATCATGGGCCCCAAGGATCGCTACCGCGGCGTGGCGCTGACCACCGGCTCGGCCGGCACCATCGCTTCCGGCGACTACCTGAAGCAGCTCTACCCGCACAGCAAGATCGTGGCCAGCGAGGCCTTGCAGTGTCCCACCCTGCTGCGCAACGGCTTCGGCGCGCACCGCATCGAGGGCATCGGCGACAAGCATGTGCCCTGGGTTCACAACGTCAAGAACACCGACATGGTGGTGGCCATCGACGACGTGGCCAC
>JAJTXO010001024.1 GCA_021463315.1 Caldilineales bacterium
CGGACGCGGTGGAGCATCGGGCGCTGGCCGCGGATCAGTTCATTGTGGCCCGCCAGCAGCCCGACGGCGCGCCGGGCCGTTCCATCATCGCCGGCTATCCCTGGTTCGGCGACTGGGGCCGCGACACCATGATCGCGCTGCCGGGGCTGACGCTGATCACCGGCCGCGCCGCGGAGGCTCGCCAGATCCTGGTGACCTTCGGCCGCTTCGTAGATCGGGGGATGCTGCCCAACCGCTTCCCCGACGCCGGCGAGACGCCGGAGTACAACACCATCGACGCCACGCTGTGGTATTTCGAGGCGATTCGAGCCTATCACGCGGCCACCGGCGACGATGGCCTGCTGGCCGAGCTCTACCCCGCCCTGCAGGAGATCGTGGCCTGGCACCGCCGCGGCACGCGCTACAACATCCGGCTGGACGAGGCCGATGGGCTGCTCTACGGCGGCTCGCCGGAGATCCAGCTCACCTGGATGGATGCCAAGCTGGACGACTGGGTGGTGACGCCGCGCATCGGCAAGCCGGTGGAGATCAGCGCGCTGTGGTACAACGGGCTGCGCAGCCTGGCCGGCTTCGCCCGCCGCTTGGGCCATGACGCCGACGCGGCCAGCTACGACGCGCTGGCCGACCAGACGCAGGCCGGCTTCCAACGCTTCTGGAGCGACGAGCTGGGCTACTGCTACGATGTGCTGGATGGCCCCGATGGCGACGACCCTGCCCTGCGGCCCAACCAACTGTTCGCGGTCTCGCTGCACCACAGCCCGCTGAGCGCGGCCCAGGCCGCGGCCGTGGTGGATGTGAGCGCGCGCCATCTGCTGACCTCCCACGGCCTGCGCAGCTTGGCGCCGGGGCATCCCGACTACATCGGCCGCTACGGCGGCAACCGCCACAGCCGCGACGCGGCCTATCACCAAGGGACGACCTGGGGCTGGCTGCTGGGGCCTTTCGTCAGCGCGCATTACCGGGTGCATCGCGATCGGGACGCGGCGCGCGCCTTTTTGCTGCCCATGCTGCAACACCTGCACAGCCACGGCGTGGGCAGCCTGAGCGAGGTGTTCGACGGCGATCCCCCCTTCACCCCGCGCGCCTGCCCGGCCCAGGCCTGGTCGGTGGGGGAGGTGCTGCGGGTGTGGGCGGAGGTGGCGGAGTAGGTTGGTAGATTGGTAGATTGGTAGATTGGTAGATTGGTAGGTTGGTAGATTGGTAGATTGGTAAGTTGGTAGATTGGTAGATTGGTAAGTTGGTAA
>JAJTXO010001025.1 GCA_021463315.1 Caldilineales bacterium
TGCGGGGCTTTTTTTCTTCGTTCGCGCCTGTCAGCTCGCTTCGGTCATGCCATGCTCGCCGGGCCGGGCGTGTTGATAGACGCTCTGTGGGCTGCCCTGGCGCAGCAGCTCCACCGCATGGGGCAGCGCAGGCAGGATCACCGCCAGATTCTCGGCCGCGGCCTTGGGGCTGCCAGGCAGATTGACGATCAGCGTCTGGCCGCGCAGGCCAGCCACCGCGCGGCTGAGCAGGGCATGGGGGGTGACACGCAGACTGGCCGCACGCATCGCCTCAGCCAGGCCGGGCGCCGCCCGGTCGATCACCGCCAACGTCGCCTCGGGCGTCACATCGCGCGGCGCAAAGCCGGTGCCGCCGGTGGTCAGGATCAGATCGACCTGGCCGCTGTCGCTCCAGCGGATCAGCGTCGCCTCGATCAAGGGCCGTTCGTCGGGGACTGTCGCTTGCAGCACCACGGCGCCCTCCGGCTGTTCCTGCACCACCCGCGCCAAGGCGGGGCCGCTCAGATCCTCAGCCTCGCCGCGCGCAACGCGATCGCTGATGGTCAAAAGGGCAACACGCATGGCCATGGACTCCTTCGTCGGGCAATGAGACGCGCCAAGGGCATCGAAGCACAAAGCTCCGATGCCCTTGGCGGCAGATGGGGCGCTGAACGACAGCCAAATGTTGGCTGGCTGTTTAGCGCTTGGTGTACTGAGGAGCCTTGCGCGCGCGCTTGAGGCCGGCCTTCTTGCGTTCCTTCTCGCGCGGGTCGCGGGTCAGGAAACCGCTGCGGCGCATCAGTGGCCGCAGATGCTGCTCGGGCTGGCTGATGTCCGTGTCGCGGTGCGAGATCGCGCGGGCCAGGCCCATGCTCATCGCGCCAGCCTGACCACCGACGCCGCCGCCCTGAACCTTGACGGAGACGTTCACGTTGTCGCGCAGACCGGCCATCTCCAGCGGCAGCACGGCCGCGCGCTGGTCGGCGATGCGGGTGAAGTACTCATCCACCGGCAGGTCGTTGACGGTGATCTTGCCCGTGCCCGGATAGAGCCGCACACGCGCCGAAGCGCGCTTGCGCCGGCCAACGCCCTGGTAGTACTGCAGATCCTTGTCCATGTCCATATCTTCCTGTTATCTCTGGCAGGGGCACGGTCAGAGACCGGCCCGAGCGGGCGGGATCGGTCAGAGACCGGCCCGAGCGGACGGGATCGGTCAGAGACCGGCCCGAGCGGGGGGGATCGGTCGGAGACC
>JAJTXO010001026.1 GCA_021463315.1 Caldilineales bacterium
CCGATCACCGATCACCGATTACCGATCACCGATCACCGAGCCGATCACCGATCACCCTCGCACGCGGGCGGTGGCCTTGACCATCTCGACGAAGGAGTCGGCCTTCAGGCTGGCGCCGCCGACCAGGGCGCCGTCGATGTCGGGCATGGCCATGAAGTCGGCGATGTTGGCCGCGTTGGCGCTGCCGCCGTATTGGATGCGCACCGCCTGGGCCGTGGCTTCGTCGTACAGCTCGGCCACTGCGCCGCGGATGGCGACGCCGATGACGCGGGCCGCGCCGGCCGGCTCGGCATTCAGACCGGTGCCGATGGCCCAGATCGGCTCATAGGCAATCACCAGCGAGGCGACCTGTTCCCGGCTCAAGCCCTGCAGCGCGCCGGTCACCTGGGTGCGCACCACCTGGTCGGTCTCGCCGGCCTGGTTCTGCGCCAGATTCTCGCCCACCGCGATGATGGGGACCAGGCCATGCTTGAAGGCGGCGTGGGCCTTCTTGTTGACCCCTTCGTCGGTCTCGCCGAAGAACTGACGGCGCTCCGAGTGGCCAAGGATGACGTATTGGCACAGGCCCGCCAGCATGCCGGGGGCGATCTCGCCGGTGTAGGCGCCCTGCTCGGCCCAGAACATGTTCTGAGCGCCGACTGCGATCTTCGTGCCGGCCAGGGCATCGGCCACGGCCGGCAGGGCTATGAAGGTGGGGCAGACCACGCTCTCGACGCTTTCGATGGCGTTGAGATCGCGCCGCATGGCGCGCACCAGCTCCACCGCCTCGGCGATGGTCTTGTTCATCTTCCAGTTGCCTGCAATGATCGGTTTACGCATGAGAATACTCCTTTTGTTTGGGTGTCAAGCTCTGGCCGGTCTCTGACCGAGCCATACCGGCAAGTCAGTTGTTTATGCGGCATCGACAAAACTCCCTCCGCTGATCGTGCGGTCCAGCAGGCGCTTCTGCGCGTCGAAGGTCAGTTGCACCTCGATCTGCTGGAAACAGCGGTTGGCGCCGCTGCCGCTGATCAGCTTGCGCACGAAGAAAAGATCCCGCTCGTAGTCCTGGCTGAGGTCGTTGGACAGGTTGATTTGAATGGTCAGCAGCTCCTCGCAACGCCGGCAGCGCACCATGACGGGGTAGATATCGCGGCTGTGGCCGGCCGATGGGCTGCTGCTGAAGCTGGCGCGCAGAGATTGCAGGAAACGCATGGCAGATCGACCTTGATCGGAAATGATGGTCAACAG
>JAJTXO010001027.1 GCA_021463315.1 Caldilineales bacterium
ATTCCGGGTTACGAGTTACGAGTTACTCGTTACTCGTTACGTCTCTCCATCCCTGCACACCCATCGCTCCAATCCGGGTTACGAGTTACGAGTTACGAGTTACTCGTTACGACTTACACCTCATGTTATCCGAACTCCGCATCACCAACTTCGCCATCATCGACCAGACCGCGCTGGCCTTTAGTCCCGGCTTCAACGTGCTGACGGGCGAGACGGGCGCGGGCAAATCGATCATCATCGACGCCGTGGATATGCTGCTGGGCGGCAAGGCCGGCCAGGAGGTGATCCGCGCCGGCGAGCCGCACTGCGAGGTGGAGGGACTGTTCACCCTGACCCCCGCCGCCGCGGCCGCGGTCAACCCGACTCTGGAGCGGGAAGGGCTGGAGGGGGACGAGCCTGGCCTGCTGCTCTCGCGCGAGCTGCGCCGCGGCGGACGCAGTGTGGCGCGGGTCAACGGCCGCGCGGTCGCGCTGGCCGTGCTCAAGGAGATCGGCGATCTGCTGGTGGACATCCACGGCCAGACCGACCACCTGTCGCTGATGCGCCAGCGCGAGCACATCAACCTGCTGGACCGCTACGCCGGGCTGCTGGCCCCGCGCGACAAGCTGGCGGTGGAGGTGCGTCGCCTGCTGGCCGTGCGCAAGGAGCTGGCCACGCTGCGCCGCGACCAGCGCGAGCTGGCCCGCCGCCTCGATTTGTTGAGCTTCCAGGTCGAGGAGATCGACGGCGCAGCGCTGGAGTCGGGCGAGGACCTCGCCCTGGACGGCGAACGCCGCCGTCTGGCCAACGCCGAGCAGTTGATCCGTTTGACCGAAGGCGCCCGCGCCCTGCTCTCCGAGGGAGACGACCAGCAGGCCAGCGCGCTGGATCTGTTGAGCGAAGCGGCCGGCAAGCTGGCTCGCCTGGCCGCGATCGACCCCGACACCCAGCCGATCCTGGATGCGGCCGAGGCGCTGACCGACCAGCTCAACGAGCTGGCGCGCGCGTTGGATGACTACGCCGAGGGGGTGGAATTCAACCCGGAGCGGTTGGCCGAGGTGGACGAACGCCTCAATTTGATCTTCAATTTGAAGCGCAAGTACGGCGACAGCATCGAAGAGGTGCTGGCTTTCGGCGCGCGGGCCCAGGCCGAGCTGGACGCGCTGGGCAACGCCGAGGTGCGCACGTCCGAGCTGGAGGCGGAGGAGGAGCGGCTGGCGCAGCGCATCGGCCGCCACGGCGCGGCCC
>JAJTXO010001028.1 GCA_021463315.1 Caldilineales bacterium
ATGCATCGGGATCGGCCGGCAGCAGCAGCGCCCACTCGTCGCTGCCGGCCACGTTGGACTGGTCCACGCCTGCATTGGCGCAGACGAAGCCCAGCCGGTGCTCCACCACCAACAACCCCGGCCGCGCCCGCAGCACCTCGGTCGATTCGCCCAGGATCAGCTCCACCAGGCGGGAGTCCTTGCCGGTGACCGCGGCCAGCTCCAGCGCGCGGGCCGATGGCTGCACCTCGGGCAGGTGGACCATGCGTCCCTCGGCTTTGCTGACGATCTTCTGCGCCAGCACCAGCACATCGCCATCGCGCCAGTCGATGCCGGCCGCCGCGGCCGCGGCCAAAACGATGCCCGGCAGATCGTCGCCGGGCTGGATCAGAGGGATGTGGGGGATGGCGAGCAGTTCAAGATGTGGGGCCGCCGGGATGTTCAACCTCATAGACCTCAGTTGGCTCCCTGACGATGTGAAACTGGCCGCGCGCGGCCTCGGCGTCGATAAACTGGATCATCTCGTACACCTCAGACAGACGCAGTTCACAGCCGATCGCCGGAAGGGGCACTATCGAATCAAGTCCGTAGTAATGAATCAAGCGCCAGGTGTCGTCAGCCTGGCGTACCCGATGCTCGATTGATGCCCGGTCCTGCGCTACCAGCAGATAGTCCGTCAACGAATCGAGCTTGCGGTAGTGTTCAAACTTCTCTCCGCGATCGTAGGAGGCTGTGGATTTAGAAAGGACTTCGACGATGATCGTGGGGTTCAGCAGCGTGTCTTCAACGGCATCCTTGAAGCGGGGCTCGCCGCAGACAACCACAAGATCCGGGTACGTATACATCCTCGTAGGGCCCACCTCCACGCGCATGTCGCTGGCATAGACCTCGCAAGACTTCCCGTCGTAGCGAGGGTCGAGTCTACGCGTTAGATTGCGCACGATCAGGTTGTGTCGCCGGGTCGCCCCGGACATGGCGAAGATATTGCCGGCGAGATATTCGCTCTTGGTTTCCGCCTGGCGTTCGATCTCAAGATACTTCTGTGGTGTAATGGTCAGTTTGCGCTGTTGCATCATCTAACCTCTCAAGCTTGCCTGGCTCTCGATGCCGATCGCCTGAGCAGCAACGAAAATACTACTCAAGGTATCATCTCAATAGAGGGGGAAGACTTCCGAAGTCTTATGGACTGTGAGCTCGTTTTGAACAAACCTGCGCAGACTTCGGAAGTCTCGACCCCGGTT
>JAJTXO010001029.1 GCA_021463315.1 Caldilineales bacterium
GTTGCGCCGGAGGACTGCCAGTCCGCCGAAGGACTGGCAGTCCGGGTTGCGCCGGAGGACTGCCAGTCCGCCGAAGGACTGGCAGTCCGGGTTGGCTTGGGCGCGCGCTGGCGTGCTGGGCCGTGCGTTGTGCTTGCTGCTGGTCGGGGTCTGGCTGGTCGGCGGTCTGGCGCGGCCGGCGCTGGCGGCCGAGGATGGCCCGGCGCAGGTGATCCCTGCCGCCACACCGACGCCGGAAGCTCTGCTGCCGCGCGTCTTTCTGCCGCTGACGCTGATTGCGTCGCCGAGCGAGCAGGAGGCTGTAGACCTGGTTGCCTTCACCTACCGCCTGCAAGAGGGGGATGATCTACGCGTGCTGGCGCTGGAGTGGGGCATCGACAGCGAGGCCATTGCCTGTGTGACCCGCTCTGGCCAGGAGCCGCTCGGCGGGCTGCGGCCAGGCCAGGTGATCATGATCCCCAATCCGCGCTATCGCTGCCATATGGTGCAGCCGGGCGAGACGCTGGCGCAGATCGCCCAAGACTATGGCGTGGCCGCGGCGGTTCTGTTGGAGGAGCCGTGGAACCAGGCCGAGTCCGAGGCAGAGACGCTGGAGCCAGGCCGGCGGCTGCTGATTCTGGACGGCAACCGTCCTGACCTGACCAGCCTGCGCCCCAGCCAGGCCGTCACCGCGACGACGGCGCTGGACCAGCCGGCCGCTGGGCTGGCCGCGGCTGCGCCGGAACAGCCGGCCATCTGGCCCTATGGCGACGGCAAGTTCATCTGGCCGCTGCCGAAGGGCGTCATCTCCCAAGGGTTCCGCGCTGGCCATCGGGCCATCGACATCGCGGCGCCCATCGGCACGCCGGTCTACGCGGCCGACAACGGCATCGTGCTCAAGTCGGGCTACACCCAGGATGGCTACGGCGGCCGGGTGATCATCGACCATCAAATCGACTACGTCACGCTCTATGCGCACCTGTCGCAGGCGCTGGTGGAGGAGGGCGACGTGGTGCAGAAGGGGCAGGTCATCGGCTATGTCGGTTCGACGGGCAACTCCACCGGCCCGCACATCCACTTCGAGCTGCGCGATTTCGGCTTTCTGATCGATCCGCGCGCGCTGTTGACGGGCGCGCTGGGGGATTGAAGCGCAACCCAACACCTTCGTTACGTATCATCTCAATAGATTGGGGAGACTTCCGAAGTCTTATGGACTGTGAGCTCGTTTTGAACAAACCTG
>JAJTXO010000103.1 GCA_021463315.1 Caldilineales bacterium
GGCTTCGTAGCGCCCGATGGCTTTGTCTTCACCCTGTCCAACCAGGGCGGCGATGCGGCGCTGGACAGCGACGCCGACCCGAGCACCGGCCTCAGCGCGCTCTTCACCGTGCTGCCCGGCCAGGTGGACACGAGCTGGGACGCGGGCGTCTTCACGCAGCCCACCCTCACTCCCACCGCCACCGCCACGCCCACCCTCACCCCCACTCCCACGGCCACGGCGACGCCGGAGCCGCCCGCGCAGCTCGGCGGGCTGATCTGGGACGATCTCAACGAGGATGGCATCCGCCAGCCGCCGGAGCCGGGCATCGGCCTACAGACGGTCACGCTGTACGATGCGGTGGGCGCGGCCATCAGCTCGACGCTGACCATCAGCCCCACCGGCCTGTACACCTTCACGGTGCAGCCTGGCAGCTACGCGCTGGGCTTCGAGCTGGTGGGCGGCTTCCACTTCAGCCCGCAGAACCAGGGCAGCAACCCCGAGCTGGACAGCGACGCCGACCCGGCCAGCGGCCGCACGGTTGATTTCAGCCTGGCCGGCGGGCAGGTGGATCGGAGCTGGTCCGCGGGCATGCGGCCCCTGTTCGCAGCGCCGCCCCCCGCGCCCCCCGGCACCCCCATCGACTTCACCCCGTCGCTGGTGGACTCGCTGATCCTGACCCCCACCAACGGCAGCCTGATCCCCACCCTGGGCGTTGTGTCGGTTCAGGGCGCGGCCAGCGCGGCCGGCTATCTCAAGCAGGTGACCATCACCGTGGACCACAGCGCCAGCCAGACCATCACCTGGCCCAGCGGCGCCACCCGCGACGCAACCTGGAGCTGGAACTGGACCCCGCCGGCCGCGGGCGTCTACCGGCTGGACACGGTCGCCGAAGCCTGGGATGGCAGCGTGCAGACGGAGACCGCCCCGGTCACGGTGACGGTCAACACCACGCCGCCCACCATCGCCATCGACGGCAACAGCTTCGACGAGGAAGACGAGATCGCCTCCAACCAGGTGCGGCTGCAGGGGCCGGCCAGCGCGGCCTCGGCGGCGCAGGTGCAGGTGGAGGCCGGCAGCGGCGCTGGCTGGGTGGCCGCGCAGTTCGACGGCAGCCGCTGGAGCTACGACTGGTTGCCGCAGAACGGCGCGGACGGCGAGAGCTACACCATCACCGCGACCATCACCGACGCGGCCGGCCAGAGCGCGACCGACGTGCAGAACGTCGTCGTCGATCTGATCCCGCCCACCGCGTTCACCCCGACGCTGAGCTTCCGCCAGGCTGGCGGCCCCGACATCCCCATCCAGGCCGGGAGCACCATCAGCGCCACCCAGCCCACGTTGGTGGTGACCTGGAGCGAGAGCAGCGACGGCGCGGGCATCGGCGAGTACCTGGTGAGCTGGACGCACACCATCACCCCCGACCTGGGCTCCGCGGTCAGCGTGCCGCCAGCCGGACCGCGGCGCAGCGAGCACGTCCCCGGCGAGGCGCAGATCTACTACGCCCACGTGGTCGCCCGCGATCTCAACGGCAACCAGCGCCTGGCCAGCATCGGCCCGGTCTACGTAGATGCGCCCGCCACCCCCGATCTGATCGACGATCTGGGCTACCATGCCTGGATGGGCAGCGGCGCGTCGCTGATCTCAGCCGACGCCGAGCTGCATCTGAATGACCCGGCCGCCGGCGCGGTGCAGCGGCTGTACACCTCGTGGAACGCCAGCGCGCTGCGCCTGGCCTGGTCCGGCGCCAACTGGAACCTGGACGGCGACCTCTTCATCTACCTGGACACGGCCAGCGGCGGGGCCGCGGCGCTGCACGATCCCTACGGCACGGGCGGTAGCCTGAGCTTCCCGGCCGCGTTCGCGCCCGACTACCTGGTCTGGGTGCAGAACGACGTCACGGCCGCGCTCTTGCAGTGGAGCGGCGGCGTATGGACCACGGTGCAAAGCCTGCCTGCGGCCAACTTCCGCCACGACGCGCTGCGCACCGACCTGCTGCTGCCCTTCAGCCTGCTGGGCCTGACGCCGGCCTCGGCGCTGCAACTGCTGGCCGTGGCGTCGCAGGAAGATGGGCTGAGCCTGTGGGCCGCGGCGCCCCACAAGAACCCGCTCAACAGCCCGGCCGTGATCAGCCCGGTGGCCCAGAACCGTGACCTGCGCAGTTGGCGGCTGACCCAGTTCCAGCGCTTCCCGACGCTGGGCGCGGGCATCTGGCCCAACGGCCAGCGCCCCATCGCCAGCGATCTGCGCTTCAGCCTGCGCAGCGCGGCGGGCGGCTACAGCGCGGGCTATCTGGCCGATGACCTGCTGGACGTGCTGATCCCTGGCGCGCCGCTGGACGCCAACCTGGATGGCCAGCCCGATCAGCCGCTGCCGGTGGCCGAGAACCCGCCGCCGGTGGGCAACGGCCAGGCTGTCGCCTATACCCTGTCCTACAGCAACAGCGGCAGCGAACGGGCCGAGGATGTGCGGCTTACCGTCACCACGCGCGGCGCCTTGCGGCTGAACGACGGAAGCACCAGCCGCGTCATCGCCCTGGGCGACGTGACCGCGGGCATCACCAACACGGTGCAGATCGACGCCCTGATCGACACCAGCTTCAACGGGCAGTCGGCCGAGCTGAACGTGGCGGTGGCCGATGACCTGCACGGCCGCGCCTTCGACTGGCTGTGGGTGCTGCATCCGGTGGACAGCCAGCCGCCCACCGACGTGCTGATCACCAACCCCGTTCTCTACGCGCTGCCCGGCGTGCAGTTCATTGCCGGCAGCGTGGCCGACGCTTCGGGCGCGACCGATCTGGAGATCGAGATCACGCCGCTGCCCGCCGGCGCGGCCTCCACCCTGCACTGCGTCGATCCCACGCCGGAGGATGGCGCGTGGTCCTGTCTGTGGCAGCCTGGCAGCCTGGCAGGGCTGAGCGGCTTCGATCTGCGGGCGCGGGCCAGCGATCGCTTCGGCAACACCAGCGCCTGGAGCCCGCTGCACCACCTGATCGTGGACAACGCGCCGCCCACGGTGCAGGTGGACGCGGCCGTGGACGGCTACCTGGCCGACGGCTTCATCAGCGCGGCGGAGCTGGTCTGGCGCGGCGCGGCGCAGGACAACCACGAGGTGCGCCGGGTGGCGGTCTGTCTGGACGGCCTGTTCAGCACCGGCTGTCCCGCGGCCGCGCTGTCCCAGCCGGGGCCCACGGTGAGCTGGCTGCACGACTTCAGCGGCGTGCTGGCTGGCGACGGCATCACGCAGACGGTGTCGCTGCACGGCTTCGATGCGGTGGGCAATCGCTCCACGCCGCCGCTGGTGCGCAGCTTCGTCGTGGACACCGTGCCGCCGCAGATCACTGTGCTGCAGATCCCGACCGAGCAGGGCGCGGCGATGCCGACCTTCAGCGGCACCGTCAGCGACGGCGGCGGCCTGGCGCAGATGCAGGCGCTGGTGGCGCAGCCCGACGGCGTCGTGCGCGTCGATCCGATTCCGGTGGACGGCAACACCTGGAGCTACAGCCCCGCCCAGAATCAACTGGGCGAACACCTGATCCGCATCACGGCCACCGACCTGGCCGGCAACAGCAGCTCGGCCGGGCCGTACCCCCTGACGGTGACGGTCGCGTTGGCCAGCTTCGAGGCGGTGTCGGTGGGCAACGCGGTGCTGGTGAGCTGGGCCACCCTCAGCGAGGAGCAGATCGCCAGCTTCAACCTGCTGCGCGGCCTGGAGCCAGACGGCAGCGACCGGGTCTTGATTGCCAGCGTGCCGGCGCAGGGGGCGGGCACGCCGCAGGGCTTCAGCTACGACTACCTGGATGAGCAGGTGGAGGGAGGCGTGACCTACTGGTACTGGCTGGAGCTGGTGGACCTGGGCGGCGCAACCACGCTGCATGGCCCGGTCAGCGCGACCCCTGGCGTGCCGACCGCGGTCAGCCTGGCCAGCTTCGAGGTCAGCAGCGCGGGTCCCCGCTGGGTCGCCACGCTGAACCAGATCGTGCGTTGGATCCTGGCGGGCCGCGGCTGGATGCCGTGGCCCGCGGTCTGGCGGCGGGACGCATAAGGATCCCCACCTGGCAAAACGGAGCCAGATCTGGCGGACTGCCAACTGCATCTGTGGCAAGTGGAGGTTGAACCCACCGGCGTTCCCCCAACCCGGCTCGAGGCTTGACCATTTCTTGACGCCCAGCGCCGCATTCTTGTCCTCGCGTTGATGTGGGAGCTGCTATACTGGCAGGTGAAGTCACCATCCCTTGGAGCCAGCCCATGAACGATCTATTGATTCTCGCCCTGACCCTGCTTTTCGCCGGCCTGACCGCCGGCCTGCTCTGGATGTGCCAGCGCCTGATGGAGGAAACAGCATGACCGTGCTCTACCTGGTCGCCGGCCTGCTGGCCCTCAGCCTGCTCATCTATCTCTTCCTGGCGCTGCTGAAGCCGGAATGGTTCGGCTAGCCTCGGTCTGGAGCCCCATGCCATGACGATCAACGGTTTTCTGCAAATCGCACTCTATCTCGCGTTGCTGGTGTTGCTGGCCCGGCCGCTGGGCGGCTATATGGCGCGCGTCTACCAGGGAGCGCCGACCCTGCCCGGCCGCCTGCTGGGTCCCATCGAGCGCTTGATCTACCGCGCGCTGGGCGTGCGTCCAGAGCAGGAGATGTCCTGGCAGACCTATGCCACGGCCGCGCTGCTGTTCAGCGCGCTGGGCTTCGCCTTCCTCTATCTCCTGCAACGGATCCAAGGCTTTCTGCCTCTCAATCCCCAGAGCTTCGGCGCTGTCGCCCCCTTCACCGCGTTCAACACCGCGGCCAGCTTCGTCACCAACACCAACTGGCAGAGCTATGGCGGCGAAACGACCATGAGCTATCTCACCCAGATGCTGGGCATGACGGTGCAGAACTTCACCTCAGCCGCCACCGGCATGGCCGTGCTGATCGCGCTGACGCGCGCGCTGGCCCGCCATTCCGCGGCCACCATCGGCAACTTCTGGGTGGACCTGACGCGCAGCGTGCTGTACGTTCTGCTGCCGCTGGCGCTGATCGTGGCGCTGATCCTGGTGGCCCAGGGCGCGGTGCAAAACCTCAAGCCCTACGAGACAGCCCTCTTGCTCCAGCCCACTGTGGACGCCGAGGGCCAGACGGTCACGCAGCAGGCGGTGGCCATGGGGCCGGCCGCCTCGCAGGTGGCCATCAAGCATCTGGGCACCAACGGCGGCGGCTTCTTCAACGCCAACGCCGCCCACCCCTTCGAGAACCCCACGCCGCTGACCGACCTGCTGCTGATTCTCTCTGAAACGGTGATCGCCGCGGCCCTGACCTACACCTTCGGCAAGATGGTCGGCGACACGCGGCAGGGCTGGGCCTTGCTGGCCGCGATGCTGCTGATCCTGGCCCCGGTGATGATCGGCGCGTACGCGGCCGAGGCCAGCGGCAATCCGCGTCTGGCCGCGCTGGGGGTGGACCAGATCGCCAGCGAGCTCAACCTGGGCGGCAACATGGAGGGCAAAGAGGCGCGGCTGGGCATCGCCCGCAGCGCCCTCTTTGCCGCGGCCACCACCGCCACATCCACCGGCGCGGTCAACAGCATGCATGCCTCGCTCACCCCGCTGGGCGGGATGGCCACCTTGCTGATGATGCAGTTGGGCGAGGTGGTGCTGGGCGGCGCCGGCTCTGGGCTGTATGGCATGTTGGCCTTCGTGATCATCGCCGTTTTCGTGGCTGGCCTGATGGTGGGGCGCACGCCGGAATACCTGGGCAAGAAGATCGAAAGCTACGAGATCAAGATGGCGGCGCTGCTGATCCTGATCATGCCCATCCTGGTGCTGGGGCTGACCGCCGTCGCGGTCGTGGTCGACGCGGGCAAGACGGCCCCCCTCAACCCAGGCCCGCACGGCTTCAGCGAGATCCTCTACGCCTTCACGTCGATGGCCAACAACAACGGCAGCGCGTTCGGCGGGCTGGACGCCACCCGCCCCTTCTACAACATCCTGGGCGGGCTGGCCATGCTGGCCGCGCGCTTCTGGCTGCTGATCCCAACCCTGGCGCTGGCCGGCTCGCTGGTGCGCAAGCAGCGCGTCCCCGGCAGCGCCGGAACGCTGCCCACCCACACGCCGCTCTTCATCGGCTGGCTGATCGCCATCGTGCTGGTGGTCGGCGCGCTGAACTTCCTGCCCGCGCTGGCGCTGGGCCCCATCGTCGAACAGTTGATGATGTAGGCATTTCAGTATGGGGAAGACTTCCGAAGTCTTATGGACTGTGAGCCCGTTTTGGACAAACCTGCGCAGACTTCGGAAGTCTCGACCCCGGTTTTTTGAGATGACACGCATTTCAGACTGAATCATCTGTTGTTGGAGTAACCCATGGTCTCGCAGACAACTGCTTCCCATTCAAGACAGCCGGCCGGCGCGCGTCGTCACTTGCTGCAACGCGCCGCGGTCGACGCCTTTCGCAAGCTGAATCCCCGCTGGATGGTCCGCAACCCGGTCATGTTCGTGGTGGAGGTGGGCAGCGTCCTGGTCACCGCGCTCTGGCTCCAGGCGCTGCTGGGCCGGGGAGAGGCCCCCGCGGGCTTCACCGGCGTGGTGGCGCTCTGGCTCTGGTTCACCGTGCTCTTCGCCAACTTCTCCGAGGCGCTGGCCGAGGGACGCGGCAAGGCCCAGGCCGAGGCGCTGCGCCGCACCCGCACCGCAACCCAGGCCAAAAAGCTGCGCCAGCCCCGCCGCGACGCGCCCACCGACCTGGTGTCGTCGGCCGCCCTGCGCCAGGGCGATCTCTACCTGGTGGAGGCCGGCGACATGATCCCGGCCGACGGCGAGATCGTCGAGGGCATCGCCTCGGTGGACGAAAGCGCGGTGACCGGCGAAAGCGCGCCGGTGATCCGCGAATCCGGCGGCGACCGCAGCGCGGTGACCGGCGGCACCCGCCTGCTCTCCGACTGGCTGGTGATCCGCGTCACGGCCAACCCCGGCGAAGGCTTCCTGGATCGCATGATCGGCCTGATCGAGGGCGCCAAGCGCCAGAAGACGCCCAACGAGATCGCGCTCAACATCCTGCTCTCCGCCTTCACCATCATCTTCCTGGTGGTGTGCATGACCTTGCTTCCCTTCTCGCTCTACAGCGTGGACGCAGCCGGGCAGGGCGCGCCCGTCACCGTCACAGTGCTGGTCGCGCTGTTGATCTGCCTGATCCCCACCACCATCGGCGGCCTGCTCTCGGCCATCGGCATCGCCGGCATGGATCGCATGATCCAGCACAACGTCATCGCCATGTCGGGTCGGGCCGTGGAGGCCGCGGGCGACGTCGACGTGCTGCTGCTGGACAAGACCGGCACCATCACGCTGGGCAACCGGCAGGCGGTGGCGTTCGTCCCGGTGACCGGGATCGAGGTCAAGGAGCTGGCCGAGGCCGCGCAGTTGGCCTCGCTGGCCGACGAGACGCCCGAGGGCCGCAGCATCGTGGTGCTGGCCAAGGAGCAGTTCGGCCTGCGCGGCCGCGCGGTGAGCCCCGGCCCGGAGATGCACGACGGCATGCACTTCGTGCCCTTCACCGCCCAGACGCGCATCAGCGGCGTCGATCTGAACGGGGTGAGCATCCGCAAGGGCGCGCCCGACACCATGCTGGAGCTGGCCCGCAGCAGCGCCAAGCCGGTCCCCGCTGAGCTGCGCAGCATCGTCGATGGCATCGCGCGCGCGGGCGGCACCCCGCTGGTGGTGGCGCGCAACGGCGATGTCCTGGGCGTGATCCATCTCAAGGATGTGGTCAAGGGGGGCATCCGGGAACGTTTCGCCCACCTGCGCAAGATGGGCATCAAGACGGTGATGATCACCGGCGACAATCCGCTGACCGCGGCCGCCATCGCCGCGGAGGCCGGCGTGGACGATTTTCTGGCCCAGGCGACGCCCGAGGCCAAGCTGACGCTGATCCGCGAGTATCAGGCTGGCGGCCGGCTGGTGGCCATGACCGGCGACGGCACCAACGACGCGCCCGCGCTGGCCCAGGCCGATGTGGCGGTGGCCATGAACACCGGCACCCAGCCGGCGCGCGAGGCCGCCAACATGATCGACCTGGACAGCAACCCCACCAAACTGATCGAGATCGTGGAGATCGGCAAGCAGTTGCTGATGACGCGCGGCTCGCTGACCACCTTCAGCATCTCCAACGACGTGGCCAAGTACTTCGCCATCATCCCGGCGGCCTTTGCCTCGACCTACCCAGCCCTGAGCCAACTCAACTTCATGCGCCTGGCCACGCCGGAGAGCGCCATCCTGTCGGCCGTCATCTTCAACGCGCTGGTCATCGTCGCCCTGATCCCGCTGGCGCTGCGCGGCGTGCCCTATCGCGCGGTGGGCGCGGCCCAACTGCTGCGCGACAATCTGCTGATCTACGGGCTGGGCGGCCTGATCGCCCCTTTCATCGGCATCAAGCTGATCGATATGATCCTGGTTGGGCTGGGCCTGGCCTGATGAGAGGAAGAGGACAGAGGACAGAGGACAGAGGTCAGAGGTCAGAAGTCAGAAGTCAGAAGTCAGAAGTCAGAGGTCAGAAGTCAGAAGTCAGAAGGGCGACTTCTTTGGAGAAGTTGAGCTTCTCAGAGGCATAACCATGCGCACACAGATCCGTTCGGCGGCGACTGCCGTCCTTATCCTGACCATCCTCACTGGCGTGGTCTACCCGTTGCTGGCCACTGCCCTGGCCCAGGTTCTTTTTCCCCGCCAGGCCAACGGCAGCCTGATCGAGCAGGGTGGCCAGATCGTGGGCGCGGGGCCGATCGGCCAGGCCTTCGACGATCCCCGCTACTTCTGGGGGCGTCCTTCCGCCACCGCGCCCTTCGCCTACAACGCGGCCGCCTCGGCCGGCTCCAATCTGGGGCCGACCAACGACGCCCTGATCGCCGCGGTGCAGCAGCGCATCGACGCACTGGCCGCGGCCGACGCCAGCCTGGACATCGTCAACCCCGCGCCCATCCCGGCCGACCTGGTCACCGCCTCAGCCAGCGGGCTGGACCCGCACATCAGCCCCGCGGCCGCGGCCTATCAGATCCCGCGGGTGGCGCGGGCGCGCGGCCTGACGCCGGAGCAGGTGCGCGCCCTGGTGGAGCAACACACCGAAGGCCGCCAACTGGGCCTGCTGGGCGAAGCGCGCGTCCATGTGCTGAAGTTGAACCTGGCGCTGGATGCGCTACAATAGGCCCACGATGCCAGATTCGACCAGCCGCCCCGATCCCGACAAACTGTTGGCTGCCATCCAGAGCGACGAGCAGCAGAGCGGCCGCGGCCGGATGTCGGTCTTCCTGGGCTATGCCGCGGGCGTGGGCAAGACCTACGCCATGCTCCAGGCTGCCCAGCAGCGGCGCGCCGAGGGAATTGACGTGGTGGTGGGCTATGTCGAGACCCACGGCCGCGCCGAGACCGACGCCCTGCTGCCTGGGTTGGAGATCATGCCCCGGCGCACAGTGGACTACCGCGGGGCGACCCTCAGCGAGATGGAT
>JAJTXO010001030.1 GCA_021463315.1 Caldilineales bacterium
TCACGTTTCTCACGCAAAGCCGCCAAGAACGCCAAGAAGCTCTGCCCTTTGCGGTCTTTGCGCCTTTGCGTGAGACAACATCGTAGTTCCCGTTTCTCACGCAAAGCCGCCAAGAACGCCAAGAAGCTCTGCCCTTTGCGGTCTTTGCGCCTTTGCGTGAGACAACATCGTACGATGACTGCCCAGACGCCGCGCGTCAACAGCCGGGCAACAACACCCAACGAACGGTTCCACGCATGAGCAAGCCCTTAACACAAAACCAAGAATCGGGCGCCAGAGGCCGGAAATCAACGCGCGCCGGAGTCGGTCGCATCGGCATCGTAGGGCTGATCCTGGCGGCCCTGGTCGTAACGAGCTGCGGGGGAAATCAGCCAGCCGAGCCCACGACGCCGGCTGTGGCCGCAGCCACCAGCGCTCCCGTAGAAACAGCCACCGTTGCGCCGACCGCGACGCCATCGCCGCTCCCCGCGCCCACCGACACCCCCACGCCCGCGCCCACCAACACCCCCACGCCCACATCAGAGCCAGCCGCCGGCCGGCCGCCAGCCAGCCCCGACATCGTCTATGTGGGCAACCCGACCACGTCCCAGGGCGAGCCTCAGGTCAACATCAGTTTCGATGTCCAGGGCGATCCGGGCCAGCTCACCAAGATTCTGGATATTCTGGACCAGTACGGCGTGCGCACCACCTTCTTCATGCAGGGCGAATGGGTGGCGCAATATCCCGAGGCCACGCAGGAGATCGCTCGCCGCGGCCATGAGCTGGGCAATCACTCCTGGACGCACCTCAACTTCAGCGAGATGAGCGCTGAGGAGGTGGCCCAGGAGCTGGAGGAGACCGAAGCGCTGGTGCAGGAGCTGACCGGACAGACCACCAGACCCTATTTCCGGCCCCCCTTCGGCTCGCGCAGCCAGACCAGCCTGGCGACCGCCTTCGATCTGGGCTTTACCACCATTATCTGGACCTACGGCGCAGACGAGTGGCGCGAGGGCGCCACCGCGCAGACGATCTACGACAACGTCTACGGCAACAAAGCGCCGGGCGCGCTCTATTACACCCACACCGACCGGCAGATCATCATCGACGCGCTGCCGCGGCTGATCGAGGCTTTTCAAGCCGATGGCTTCAGACTGGTGACCATGGGTGAGATCCTGGCTCAGCCAGCCGGGCAGTGAGCGGAATTTGGCACGAGACCTACACCGATGACAACCTCGACTC
>JAJTXO010001031.1 GCA_021463315.1 Caldilineales bacterium
GGTGGACGAGTAACTCGTAACTCGTAACTCGTAACCCGGAATTGAGGGGTTTGTGTGCGAGATTCCGGGTTTTGTGTTATGTGTAGCGGCAACGGTTACGGATCACCGGTTACTGATCACGGATTACCGGTCATTGGTTACGGATCACCGGTTACTGATCACGGATTACCGGTCATTGGTTACGGATCACTGGCTGCAGGTCACTGGTCACGGCTTTCGGCTTACGGATCACAAATCACATGGGTGTGTTCAAAATGAGTTGACCAAGAAACCGACTTTGAATGCACCCAAATCACATCTACCCGACTCCGGGTTACGAGTTACGAGTTACTCGTTACTCGTTACTTCCCCCGCCGCCGCTGCGCTTTCTCTCTGCGCTCGTCGGAGATGCTGCGCGCTGGGCCACCGCGCTGCACGTTGATGATCTCGGCCATGATGCAGACGGCGATCTCGGCCGGCGTGCGCGCGCCGATGGCGATGCCGATGGGCGCATAGACGCGGTCGAACTTCTCGGCCGGGATGCCCGCCTCGACGCTGAGCAGGTCGAAGACGGTGCGCACCCGGCGCTGGCTGCCGATCATGCCGAGATAGCCCAGCGGCGTGTCCAGCAGCTCCAGCAGGCAATCGATGTCGTGCTGGTGGCCACGTGTGACCAGCACCACGTAGCTGTCCAGCTCCAGCCGGCCCGCGGCCGCCCACTCGCGCATGGTGTCGCGCAGCGGCAGCGCCAGCACCTGGTCGGCCTGCGGGAAGCGCTGGCGATTGGCGTACTGCGGCCGGTCGTCCAGCACGGTGACGCTGAAATCGCACAGCTTGCCGAGCTGCGCCAGCGGCTGGGCGATGTGGCCCGCGCCGACGATGATCAGCTCCGGCGGCCGGTGCTGCACCTCGACGAACAGCTTGACCGGGCCGGCCGGCGTCGCGTAGCTCAAGGTCTTATGGACGCGGCCAGCCAGCGCGGCCTGGGCGTCGGCCAGCGCCAGCGCCTCCAGGTCGCCCAGGCCCAGCTCGCCCAGCGGCTCGGCATCCAGCCAGACCACCGCGTGGCGGCCGATGCAGGCGGGGTCGGGCGCGGCCGTCACCGTGGCCAGCGCCACAGAGCGGCGAGCTTCGACGGATGCGATCAAGGCGGAAAGGACGGTGTTTGGCATGGGGAGTGGGGAGTGGGGAGTGGGGGGTGGGGACTGGGGACTGGTGAATTGGTGAATGGTGAATTG
>JAJTXO010001032.1 GCA_021463315.1 Caldilineales bacterium
CCGGCCCGAGCGGCGCGGGCGGAGCGGGCGGAGCGGGCTCGGTCGGGAGACCGGCCCGAGCGGCGCGGGCGGAGCGGCTATTTTTGGGGTCAGATCGCGCCGTTGACCGGGCGACTGCCGTTCGCACCCTCCGCCTCACCTTCGTTCTCGGCCTCCAGCTCGATGATCTTCTGCGCCACCTGCTCGATGGCTACGCGCTGCTTGCGATAGAGGTCCGACTCGCTCATGGCCAGCCGGTCGGCGATCTCCCGCACTCGCTTGCCTTGGATGAATTTCATATCCAGGATGTTGTAGAGCAGCCACTCCGAGGCGGTCATCTGACGTTGGCCCTCTGGCCTGAGTCCCTCGATGGCCTGGGCCAGCACCGCGCGCAGCCCCTTGGTGGGGCTGCCCTCCTCCTCGGCCGCCCGGTTCACCACTCTGAGCTGCAACAGCGGGCTGTCGGTGAGCTTCGGCCCGCCCCAATAATGGCTGAGCGCGTCCTTGACCCACTTGGTGAACTCCAGCTCGTAGATGATGCTGTCGGTCTCGGCCGGCTGTTGCAGCGGCGGCGTGCCGGGATAGGGCACCACGCTGCGCCAGCGCTGCACCTGCTCGATCTGGGGCATGATCTCCATGACAGCCATGAAGACCCCCTGCTGCAACAGGCGATCCTCCAGCGCGGTCTCGGCGCGCTGCACCAGCTCTTCCACCACCTCCTGCTCGGCTCCGCTGGGCCCGGGCTGGCCGTCGCGCGCGGCCACGCCCAGCAAGCCCAGCGCGTTCTCGCGGCCGCTGGTGCGCAGCGACCAGACCCAGTAGCCGTTGTACTGGACGTTGTCGCCCGCGCTGTGGCTGCGATCGCGGTCGGCGGCCTGCTCCAGCACGGTTTGCCAGTCAGGGTAGCGGCGAAACTCGTTGATCAGCTCGGCTGGCCCGCAGGCTGCCTCCACCATCAGATCCTGGCCTGCCTGCACAGCCACGAAGCCGCCCGGCACGCGCAGGTATTCGCACATGGCCACCAGCACGTTCTCCAGAAACTGGCGCAGATCGCTGGAGGTCAGCAGCCGGCGGTCCAGCTCGCGGATGGCCATCAGCTCTTCCTGGTCATGGCTGTAGATCAGCCGGTCCACCGTGGGCTTGATCAGCTCGATCAGCAGTTGCAGCAAAACGATCAGCGCCACGACGGTCAGCAACACCACCGATTCGCGCGGCAGGCCGAGTATGCTCTCCACC
>JAJTXO010001033.1 GCA_021463315.1 Caldilineales bacterium
ATGGGGAGGCTATGGGTATCAGAGAGCGAGATGAATCCGAGTTCGTACTGATGAATAAAGGCAGGACTACCCAGGTTGGTTGAGCTTTCCCGCAATTATCCCAAGGAAACCACACCATGCTATCAACCGACCAAATCATCGCCGCCATTCCTGATGCCTTACTGCGCGTCGATCTGCCTGGCTTTGGCCCGCGGCTGGAGGGCAAGGTGCGCGATAGCTATGTGCAGGAGGGCCGGCGCATTCTGATCACCACCGACCGCGTGTCGGCCTTCGACCGGGTGCTGGGCGCGATTCCCTTCAAGGGGCAGGTGCTCAACCAGCTCAGCGCCTGGTGGTTCCAGCAGGTCAGCGATGTGGCGGCTAACCACGTGCGGAGCGTGCCCGATCCCAACGTCACCATCGCAGCCGAGGCCGAGGCGCTGCCGGTGGAGGTGATCGTGCGCGGCTATATCACCGGCATCACCAGCACCGCGCTGTGGACGCTCTATTCCCAGGGCGTGCCGCGGCCCTACGGCCTGGAGCTGCCGCCCGGCCTGCGCAAGAACGATCCCTTGCCGCAGCCGGTGATCACGCCGACCACCAAGGCCACCGGCCCCGGTGGCCACGATGAGCGGCTGACCTCGGCTGAGGTGGTGGCGCGCGGCCTGGTGGCGCCCAGGCTGTGGGACCAGGTGCAGCAGGCCGCGCTGGCCATCTTCCTGCGCGGCCAGGAGGTCGCCCGCCGCGCCGGCCTGATCCTGGTGGACACCAAATACGAGTTCGGCCTGATCGACGGCCAGTTGGCGCTGATCGACGAGGTGCATACGCCCGACAGCAGCCGCTTCTGGGTGCTGGACAGCTACGAGGCCGCGCGCGCTGCGGGTCAGGAGCCTGAGAGCTTCGACAAGGAGTTTCTGCGGCTCTGGTTCGTGGCCCAGGGCTACCGCGGCGACGGCCAGCCGCCGGCCATGCCGCCCGACTTCATCGCCCAGGTGGCGCAGCGCTACATCGCGGCCTACGAGCGGCTGACCGGGCTGGCCTTCGAGCCAGGCCGCCAGCCGGTCGCCGAGCGCATCCGGCGAGCGCTGAAACCAAATCAGGACTGACCGTCTGCCGAAAGACGGTCAGTCCTGGAGAAACCGGATCAGGACTGACCGTCTGCTGAAAGACGGTCAGTCCTGGAGAAACCGGATCAGGGCTGGCCGTCTGCTGAAAGACGGTCAGTCCT
>JAJTXO010001034.1 GCA_021463315.1 Caldilineales bacterium
CGCCCTCGCCCATGCCGGCGGGAGCGGGCGGCGGCTGAACCAGATCGGGCGGAGCGATGGAACGTTCGACGGTCTGGGGCGCAGCGGGGCGCGGTGCAGGCGCCGGTTGCGCGGCTGGCTGCGGCTGTTGCCCCTCCAGTTCCTCCAATCGCAATTGACGGTTGAGTTCAGCGTTGAGGCGCTGCCAGGTGCGGGTGAACTGGGCGACGGTCTTGGTGACCTTGGCCCATTGGCGGGCCAACTGCGGCAGGCGTTCTGGCCCCACCACCAGAAGGATGATCAGCAAAACCAGCAGCAGCTCGCCGGCGCCGATGCCCAGGAGGTTCATGCAACTAGAGCCGGCGTTGGCATTGGCGTCGGCGTCGGCGTCGGCGCCGGCGCCGGCGTCAGAGCTTGAAAGCCCTCAGCCGGCAGCTCAGCGCTCAACACAGGCTGGGGCGTCTCGGCCAGCAGCGCGCCCAGCACGCCGTTGATGAAGCGGGGGCTGCTGTCGCTGCCGAAGACCTTGGCCATCTCCACAGCCTCGTTGATGGCCACCTTGGCGGGGGTGTCGGCCTCGGCATCGCTCAGCTCATAGATGGCGATGCGCAGGATGTTGCGATCCACCACGGCCATCTGATCCAGCGGCCATTCCGGCGCGTGCTGGGCGATCGCCGCGTTCAACTGTTGGCGGTGAGCCAGCACCCCAGCCATCAGCCGGCGGGCGAAGGCCTCCACCGCGGGCGGCAGTTCCAGCTCGCCCAGACGCCGATCCAGCGCGTCGCCGGGCAAATGATGGGCCACATCGACTTCGTAAAGCGCCTGGAGCACAGCAGTGCGGGCCTGGCGTCGCAGTTTCATGGTATTATGTCAATTCTTGGGCGCAGCGTCGAACCCGATTTCGTCGATGAAGACGTTCACCGAGCGCACCTGCACGCCAGCGATATGCTCCAACGCACGGGCGATCTGCGTCTGCAAAACCTTGCCCAGATCGGTCAGACTGGCGCGGGGATCGGCGATGACGTGGACATCCACCGCCACCGTCTCATCGTCGGCCACCTCGACCCGCAGGCCCTCGGCCTGGGCGCCCTTGCCGCGCCGGCGCGGCACGCGCGGCGCCAGCCGTGCGACGCTCGGATGGTCCAGCGTCGTTTGGCGCACGATGGCCGTCAACACGCTGGGCGCGATAGTCACTGTGCCGGGAGGCGTTTCAAAACGATCGTTCATT
>JAJTXO010001035.1 GCA_021463315.1 Caldilineales bacterium
GGCCGCGCCGCCCGCGGCGCAGGGAGAGCCCAACCGCCTGGTGATTCCCGCCATCGAACTGGACACAGCCATCGTCGATGTGGGCTGGGAGGTGGTGGAGCGCGGCAGTCAGCGCACCACCGAATGGCAGACCGCGGACAACGCCGCCGGCCGGCACATCAACAGCGCCCGGCCTGGCGAGACCGGCAACGTCGTGCTCTCAGGGCATCACAACACCAAGGGCGAAGTCTTTCGGCGCATCAGCCAGCAGGAGCTGGCCATCGGCGACATGGTCTATCTCTACGATGACCAGGGCCGCCGCTTCGACTACCGGGTGACCGAGGTCACCGAGCCGCTGTTGGAGGTGGGCGCCAGCGAGGCGCAGCGCCAGGCCAACGCCGGCTACATCCAGCCCACCAGCGACGCGCGCGTGACGCTGGTGACCTGCTGGCCCTATTGGACCAACACGCATCGGATTGTGGCTGTGGCGACGCTGGAGCCGTGAGGGGCGCAACGAGTAACGAGTAACTCGGAACTCGGAATGATGCGATTTGTGTGTAGGGATGTATTATCGTAACGAGTAATGCGTAACCCGGAATGGTGCGCTTTGTGTGTTAGGATGTTCAGTCGTAACTCGTAACGAGTAATGCGTAACCCGGAATGGTGCGCTTTGTGTGTTAGGATGTTCAGGCGTAACTCGTAACGAGTAACTCGTAACACGGAACGGTGCGATGCGCGTGTGAGTTAAGGTTAATTGTGGTTCACACGCAATCCGCAACCCAGAAAAACATCCCGCGATTCCGGGTTACTCGTTACTCGTTACGAACCAGGAAGGCAAGGCTATGGAATTACGGCAGTACGGTCGGACCATTTGGAAATGGCTATGGTTGATTCTGGTGGGCGCGGCGCTGGCCGGCGGCATCACCTATCTGGTCAGCAGCCGCAGCACCCCGATCTATCGGGCCTCGTCGCAACTGCTGATCCAGCAGGCCGCCAGCCCCTCGGCGTTGCAGTGGACCGAGGTGCTGACCAGCGAACGGCTGGCCGCCAACTACGCTCGCCTGCTCACCACGCGTCCGGTGTTGAACCAAGTGGCCGCCAACCTGCGCCTGCCAGAGGTGACCTCCTCCATCATCGTGGATCCGGTGCGCGAGACGCAGATCATCGTGCTGCATGTGGAAGACCCCAACCCAGCCCTGGCCACGGCCGTGGCCAACGACCTG